>JACDER010000063.1 GCA_013816275.1 Actinomycetota bacterium
TTGCCCCGTGGGCGGCTAGGTACAGCGGCGCGAGTCCCCAGGCCAGGGCGTCGTTCAGATTGTTGATCAGCCCCGCCTGTGAGCAGGCACGTAGCACAGGCACGCGGACCGAAGCGACCGCTGCCCCCCTAAGGGTTTCCGCCTCCTGGCGACCACGTGCCTTTTGCTCCATCTCCATGTGGGCGGCCGTGTCCCGGATGAGGAAGACAGTTGCGATTAGCCCGCCGGCAGCGATCGCCGCCGCACCGACCCAGATCACCGTTCGAGGCGCGAAGGTCGCGGCGAGCGCCCCACTTGCGAATGCCGCAGCGGCGACTCCGAGATAGCCCGCCGACTCGTTGAAGCCGAGGGCCAGGCCGCGTCGCACGGGACCGACCAGGTCGATCTTCATCACGACCGCCATCGACCATGCGAGACCCTGGCTCGCTCCGAGCAGAAGGTTGGCGACAACGATCAGGCTCCAGGAATGCGCCAGACCGATCAGCACCGGGACCGGCAGGGCAAGGAGCCAGCCGAGGACGAAGACATGCTTGCGCCCGAATCGCCCGGCCAGCGTCCCTGCCGCCAGATTCGCCGGAGCCTTGGCGAGCCCGAAGGCGGCTATGAAGGACAGGATCGCCACCTTCGAGGCGAGTCCGTACTCCTGTTTTCCGAGCAGTGGAAGGACGCTTCGCTCTAGCCCGACCATCGCTCCCACGAGCCCCGTGAGAGCCAGGAGGAGGGAGAACTGGGCGGCGTTCTCTCGAAGCCCGAGCCGGAGGCCGGTCACGCCGGCGTGGGAAGGCGTCCGCTGATGTTCGCAGCCACGATCTCCGCCTGGTGCGCCGGCGGCGGGGGCAGATCGGCCAGCAGGGCGCGTGCGAACGCGCCGGCTTCCACGAAGCCGAGAGCCCGGTTGTGACCGCGCTCGAAGCCGATGGTCGAGAACGGGTTGCCGGACAGGGATCGTCCGCAAACCGAGCCGGCAAAGTGGCTCGGGAGAACGAGCACGCCGTCTGGCAGCTCCAGCAGTAGCTGCATCGACTCGAAGAGCTGACGGGCGAGCGGCTCAGGGTATCCCCCGGCATGGAGATCGGGGCGTCCGACATCACCGACGAGCAGCGAGTCGCCGGTGAAGACAAGCCAGGGCTCTTCGGTCCCGCGCCGGCGGTCGGCGACCACGTAAGCGTGGTGTGCAGGAGCGTGGCCGGGAGTTGCGAGCGCGTCCACGACGGTGTTACCGAGCTCGACACGTTCTCCGTCCGTAAGGGGAACGTGCTCGAATTCGGCGCCGGATCCGGCCGGAAGGTAGGCGACTGCGCCCGTCTCCTCGACGAGCGCGGGAAGGCCCGACAGATGGTCGGCCTGAACGTGAGTCTCGAAAACGGCGACGATCGGCGCGCCTGTCGCGTCCGCGGCTTCCAGATAGCGGTCGGTGAGCTCGACGTGCGGGTCGACCACGGCGAGCTTCTGCTGCGTCAGGCAGCCGAAGAGGTAGCTCGCGCACGACGTCTCCGAATGCAGGTAAGGACGAAGAATCATGGTCGGAGGGTAAGCGGGGATTGTCCATCGTGCTAGACGAAATCCGTGATATGTGCTATCGCTTCTTCCGATGCTGCGCTCGAGCCCACTGCGAGAGCTCTGGGACACCACCAGGATGAGCCTGCTCGTCGAGATCGAGCGGCAGGGGAGCCTCTCCGCCGCCGCGCAGGCGATCGGGATCGGTCAGCCGAGCGCGAGTCAGCATCTTCGCCTGCTCGAGACCGCGGCCGGGCAGCGCCTGGTCGAGCGAAACGGCCGGGGTAGTCGCTTGACCGAGGCAGGGAGCATCCTCGCCGCCCGCGCAGCCCAGGCGCTCGCAACGCTCGGAGCCGCCGAGGAGGAGTTGGGCGAGCTGGCAGGACTCCAGACCGGCACGATCCGTCTCGGCGCCTCGACCGCTCCGGGGGTCTACCTGCTCCCGGACACGCTCGGATGCTTCCGTCGCGATTTCCCGAACGTCACGATCGAGGTCGAGATCGCCTCGAGCGGCGAGATTCTGAGCCGGCTTCTCGCCGGCAGCCTGCAGCTCGGCATCGTCGGCGCGGAGAAGGCGGACAATCGCATCGTTCTCCGGGAATTCCTGGACGATGAGCTCGTCGGGATTTGCAAGCCGGGCTCGCTGCCACTTCGAAAGGGGAAGCTCGACCCAAGGCGTCTATCAGGCCTCCTCTTGTTGGCGCGCGAGCGTGGCTCGAGCTCGCGCCAGTTAGCCAACCGCGAACTCGAGGAACTCGGTATCAGTCCTGCGAGGACATGGGAGCTCGGTTCGAGCGAGGCGATCAAGCGCGCCGCCTCTGAGGGTTTGGGGGTGGCTTTCCTCTCTCGCTATGCGGTTGCGGAGGAGGTCGAGCGCGGTCAACTCGAAACATTCCGACTCGCGGGCCGGAGCCCCCTGTCCCGCCGATTCTCGGTCGCCCATCTGCGCGGCCGCCCGTTGTCGCCGAGCGAGAGAGGCTTCGTGGCGACGCTCACGCGCTGTTGCGCGAAAAACGCTGCTTACGCGGAGGCATGCGTGGCGGCGCCGGGCAAAAGCGCCTAGTCAGCGCAAGGGGCCCGGTGGGCAGACAGGACCCGCTCTGACACGTGCGGAAGCCTCGCCCGTTCGACCGGCGGCAGGGCAGTAGGGCGGCGGAGCGGCGTGATCTCGATCGTCTGCTGGCTCACTCGGCGCTCTCCACGGGTCCAGCTCGAACGGTGTGCCAGCTCTCCCAGGTGATGTGGAGGATGACGAGCGTGATGACGAGTCCGATGATGGGGTCGGCAATGTTCGCGCCCAGAGCGACGACGCCAGAACTTGCGAGGACGCCGAGACTGACGATGCCGTCGGTCCGAGCGTGATTGCCGTCTGCAATGAGTGCGGGGCTGTTCAGGCGCCTGCCGGCGCCGAGCCGGATGTGCGCCGCGATCTCGTTGCCGACGAAGCCGATGATGCCGGCTGCCGCAAGCCACCACAGATGCGTGAGCTGGTGCGGATGGATGAACCGGAAAATCGTCTGGATCAGGGCGACGAGCGCACTCGCGAAGATCGTCAGCACCACCGCCACCCCCGCCCAGCGCTCACCGCGGGCGCTGCGGAGGAAGAACGCCAGCCCTAACGGGAGCGCCGTCAGGGCATCCCCGAAGTTATGGATCAGGTCGGCGAGCAGCGCGACGCTGAGGACCAGCACATAGATCGCCGTCTGCGCGGCGGCCGTGATCGCGAGAACGGCAAGGCTCAGCGAGACAGCCTTGATTCCGGCCCGAGAGCGAATGATCGAACGATCGACAAACGGTCCGTGGGAGTGATCGTGGTGGTGCTCGATCTCCTCGTGGGTGTGGTGAGGGTCGAGCCCGCATGTAGCAGTGTGAGTCACGCCGTTTCAGGCTAGCGGCTCAACCGCCAGCCCTGAGCGACCGGACATCAGAAGATGCTTGTGAGCAGGAAAAGCGTTGTAGCAACGGCAACAGGGGATGGGCGGTACTGGGCTCGAACCAGTGACCCCCAGCTTGTCGAGCTGGTGCTCTCCCAACTGAGCTAACCGCCCTGGCCGACTGAGGTTAGCGGATCCGCCTAGAAGATTTCCGGGCACCACGGGTGCCGGTCGGAGCGGAAGAGCGCATCCGCCCGCGCGACCGCACCGTCGCGGAGGAGCTCGACCCGGCCCGCCCGGTCGAGGTCTGCGAACGTGAAGCCGCCGAGATAGACGGAGCCCAGCATGTCGACCCCCAGACGCAGGTCGGCCTCACTCTTCGTCCGATCCACGCCGGCCGCGCCCACTTCCCAGCGGCCCTCGTTCCACGGGCAGAACTCGTCCACCACGTCGAGCACGACGGGGTCACCTTCGCCGTAGCCACGGGCAGAAAGCGCCGCGCCGACATCCACGAGGCGGCACCAGAGCGCCTCCCCCGCGACGTACTCCATCCGCCGCGGCTCGGTGAGCAGCAGGAAGAGCGGATGATCGGGCGGGATGAACGCGGCGCGTACCCGCTCGATCCAGTCGACGTCGAGGATGAACCGCCAGATCTCGCGCATCCCCGCGGGCGTCGAGCCGATCGCCTCCCGGACCTGGAGAACGGAGCGCGAGATTCCGTGCACCATCTCGGACTCGATCGAGTAGAGCGCATATGCCTCCGGGCGGCCATCGATGTCGAGCACGACGCGCATCTGGTCGCCCTTGGACCACGGCCCGGTCGCGAGCCGCCGGACCTCCCACCAGTCGCGCGACCTGCTCAGCATCCCCGGCGTCTCGGCGGCCGCGCAGTCGTAGATGGGAGGCATGAGCTCGAGCGCCTGATCGAGCGACACCATGCGCGTACTGCCCACCGCTGGAGGCGCCGCGTAGAAGGAAGCCGACGCGCGCGGGAGTATGAAATCGCCGGAGATCGAAGCTGGGCCGTACCCGTAGCGCCGGTAGATCGCGCCTTCGGATGCGTACAGCGTCGCCAGCGGCTCACCCCATTCGTGGATGTCGTCGAGCTCCTTGCGCATGAGGCCGCGCAGGACTCCTCGCCGCCGGTGCGTCGGAAGGACTCCCACCGCCATCACGCCTGCCGTCGGGACCTGCGCGCCGCCCGGCACGGTCGTGTCGAAGCGATAGGCCCCGGCACCCCCGACGACCTTGCCGTCCTCAATGGCGACGTGGACGCGCTCGGTCGGGAGAACCCGACCCAGCTTCTCCGCGTCCTCGTCGTTCGGGACCGCACCGAAGTAGTGCCAGATCGGCGTTAGCGCAGCCACGAACTCTTCGGGTGCGCAGATGCGGATTTCCAGTGCCACGGCGTGAGACGCTACCCAAGGAATGACCGACCTGTGGCAGACCGCCCGCGAGTGCGCAGAGCAATGGGGCCTCACGCTCGAACCGCCGCTCGAGGATCGGTATTCGCTCGTCATCCCCGCCGGTGACGTGGTGCTGAAGGTCAACGCGGACTGGCACTTCGAAGCCGAGCACGAGCCGGACGCACTCGAGCTGTGGGGCGGCCGGGGAGCGGTCCGGGTGCTCGCCCGGGACGCCGCGCGCCGCGCGTTCCTGATCGAGCGCTGCCGACCCGGGACGCGTCTCTGGGACGCGGACGTGGACGGGACCGCCGTCGTCGCCGGGCTCCTTCCGCGGCTGTCACTGGAACCGGAGGGACACCCCTTCCGGAGCCTGGCGGACGAGGCGGACCGCTGGGCCTATGAGGTGCCCAAACTCTACGAGGCCGGCGGGCGTCCCTTCGAGCGCCGGCTCCTGGACGCCGCCGTCGACGTCTTCCGCAGCGTCGACCGGACGGCCGGCTTCCTCGTCAACCAGGACCTACACGGCGGCAACATCCTGCGAGCCGAGCGGGAGCCGTGGCTCGTTATCGACCCGAAGCCGCTCGTCGGAGAGCCGGAGCTGGACGGCGTCGGGCTCCTGCGCAACGCGAATGACCCTTGCCGCTGGATCAACGCGCTCGCCGAGCTCGGCTACGACCGCGATCGCCTCAGGGGCTGGGGATTCGCGCATGCTCTTGCCTGGGGCTGGGACGAGGAGGACGGATGGAATCCGACCTCGGTGACCGCTGCCGAGGCGATCTACAACTCCCGCTAGGGCAGGAGCTCCTCCGCTCCGCTCACGTCGTCGAGGCCCTTGTCGATCTGGGCGCGGTCGAAACCGGGCCCGCCCCGAACCGTGTCCTTGCGGTGGTCGCGCGCAAGGAGCAAGTCGTTGCCGGCACCGCCGTCGATGATGTCCTCCCCCGGACCTCCGTCGATGACATCGTTGCCCTTCAGGCCGATGCCCCCGTCAGTTCCGGCGAGCCCGCAGATGACGTCGGCGGCAGGGGTCGCGATCAACGTGTCCACCGCAACCGTGCCGGTCAGCGTGCAGGTGCGCCCGTTCGATGCGCGTTTCGCGGCCCTGGGGACCAGGAGGTGCTCGTTCGAGCCGTCGGCGTTCATGACCCAGAGGTCTCCGTTGTAGATGCCGCGGCCGCGGTTGCTGCCGAAGAGGATCGACGTGCCGTCCGGAGTGAAGGCCGGCGTGATGTCCTCGGCCGCGTTCACAGTCAGCCGCCGGAGCCCGAGCCCATCCAGGCCGACCGCGTAGATATCGGCGTTGTGCGCCTGCCTGGCGCTGAACACGAGCGTCGTCCCGTCAGGCGACCAGACCGGAGTCCGGGATGGCAGCTGCGAGAGCATCCTTAGGCCCGTCCCGTCGGCGTTCAACACGGAGAGATGGTCGTCGCCGCCTGTTATGAACGCCACCTTCGAACCGTCCGGCGACCACGCCGGATCAGAGTCGTACTCGCCGGGGGTGAGCTGCACCAAGCCGGAGCCGTCGGCGTCGATGACGTCGATGTGCCCCTCGGCTGCAAAGGCAATCCGATCTCGCCCGGACCACGACGGAAAGGCAGCGCGCAGGAAGCCGTTGCTCGGGTCGGTCGCCGTCAGCTTCCGAGAATTGGAACCATCGGCATCGACGATGACGAGGTCACTATGCACGTAGTCGCCGACCGTTCTCGTGTAGGCGTGGACGTAGACCAGCCGGCGTCCGTCGGGCGACCAGCTCGCTGAGGCGACGCCGTCGAACAGGCCGACCGCGACATTGATGGGGGTTTGCAACATGCCCTTCGTCAATGCGATCGCGCCGCGCCCGTCTTTGCCGGCGACGTAAAGCGATTGGTACCGGATGAGCCGGGACGGCGTGATTCCCTCCCGCAGGAACGCGAGCTTCGTCCCATCGGGCGACACCGCAGGCCCGAAGTCTGCGTAGCTCGGCTCGGGCGCGAATGCGCGCCGCGCCTCCGCCCCGCTCGCCGCCAGCACGACGAGCGCGGCCGCGATGACGAGCGCGAGCCTCACGTGACCTTTTCGAGCGGCGCGTAGTCCAGCATCAGGCGCCGCTCGGTTCCGTCGTTCTCGAACCGGACGGTGACGACCCCGCCGGGCTCGATCCGGGTGACGACCCCTTCCCCCAGCTTCCCGTGCCGCACGGAGTCCCCCGTCTGCAGGGACGGGACGTCCGAGCGCGGCGTCGCCTCCCGCGCGCCGTAGCCCGACCACGAGCCCGGCCGGAGCCGCTCGCGCTCGACGTGGCGCTCCGGCAGCTCGTCGAGGAAGCGCGAGGGCAGGTTGTAGCTGCGCATCCCGTAGAGCGCCCGGGCCGAGGCGTGGATCAGCGTCAGCACCTCCTTCGCCCGCGTCATCCCCACGTAGGCCAGGCGCCGCTCCTCCTCCACCCCCTGCTCTTCGATCGAGCGCGAGTGCGGGAAGATCTGCTCCTCCATCCCGATCATGAAGACGGCGCTGAACTCGAGGCCCTTCGCGTTGTGAAGGGTCATCAGCGTGACCATGCTCTGCTCCTCGCTGATCGCGTCCTGGTCGGAGTAGAGCGAGATCTCCTGGAGGAAGTGGGACAGGCTTGGTTCTTCCGCGGAGAACTGGTACTCGCGGGCGACGCCGACGATCTCCTGGAGGTT
>JACDER010000295.1 GCA_013816275.1 Actinomycetota bacterium
CGCGCTCTGGCTCTACATCGTTGCTCCGGTCATCGGCGCCTCGATCGGCGGGCTGGCCTACCAGATCGTCCGAGGCGAGCCCGTTCGCTGACGCGGTCTCAGTGCCGCGGCAGGCTGAACGCGACTTCCTCGACGTAGCACCAGCTCCAGTCCTCGCCGGGCTCGGCCGAGCGGATGATCGGATGCGCCGTCTCACGGTTGTGCGCGGTGGCCACGACGCGAGCAGTGGTTCTCGCCCACGACGGACAGATGCCGCCCGATGTGATCTGGGTCCGGCGGGGGTTGCTCCGGCGCCTCGTCCGCACCAAGACGTAGCCCTGCATACAGTCCCGGCGTGGCGCGGCAGATCGTCCTTCTCCGCGGCATCAACCTGGGGCCTCACAAGCGCGTCGCCATGCCCAAGCTGCGCGACGCGCTCGCGGACGCCGGTTTCAAGGACGTGCAGACCTACGTCCAGAGCGGCAACGTCGTCGTCTCGACCAGGAAGTCGCCCAAGCAGACCGCAGGGACGGTGAAGCGGTTGATCGACGAACACTTCGGTCTCGACGTCGCCGTCGTCGTCCGCACCAAAGGCGAGCTCGCCGGAGTCGTGAAAAGCGATCCATTCGGGAGCTCCGCGAGCAATCCGAAGCTGTACCAGGTCACCTTCTTCGAGACGGCGCCGGACACCAAGCTCATCCGGAAGCTCGACGAGGTTGCAATGCCCAAGGAGAGGCTCGCTCACAGCGGGCGTGAGATCTACGCCTGGCATCCGGACGGCATCGCCCGGTCGAAGCTCGCCGCGCAGCTCGCCCGGGCCGGCGGCACCGCGCGGAACTGGACGACCGTGACGAAGCTTCTGGAGTTGGCCGATAGCTGACCGATGAGTTTTCGGCGGCGGCGCGGTCTTCCTCGTACCTGCAAAGCGAGAGGAAGGAGACGACGTGACCACCGCAACCGAAACCGCGACCCAGACCTACCAGCTCCACATCAAGGCCTCTCCCGAGGAGATCTGGAACGCGCTCACCACACGGGCGGAGGAGTACGGCTACCGCGCCGCCGTGGAGTACGACCTTCGTCCCGGCGGCGCCTACCGCGGCTTCGCCAGCAAGGAGATGCTCGAGTTCGGGATGTCCGACGTGGTCATCGACGGAGAGATCCTCGAGGTCGACCTGCCGCACCGGCTCGTCCAGACCTGGAATCCGCTCTTCGACGAGAAGATCTCGGCGGAGCCGCCGGCCACGCTCACCTGGGAGACGCAGGAAGGCCCGAACGGCGTCACCAGGCTGACGCTGACCGCCGAGAGCGAAGGCGCGCCGATGACGGCGGCCATCACCAGCGGCTCGGTCCCCGAGGCCGGCGGAGGCTGGCCCTACGTTCTCAGCGACCTCAAGACCCTGCTCGAGACCGGAGAATCGCTCGCCGGCTGACGGGCTGCGGGGAGCGCGTACGATGGCTGTGATGACCGAGACGTCCGTCGTGCGCGCTCCCCACGAGCTCGAGACAGGCTTCGAGGAGCATCGCCGCGAGCTGCTCGCGCACTGCTATCGCATGCTCGCTTCGCCGTTCGAAGCCGAGGACGCGGTTCAGGAGACGTTCATTCGCGCCTGGCGCGGCTGGAGGGGGTTCGAGGGCCGCGCGTCGCTTCGCTCCTGGCTCTACCGCATCGCGACCAACGTGTGCCTCGACCTGCTGAGCGGGCGCGAGCGGCGGGCGCGCCCGATGGATCTCGGGCCGTCGGGCGAGCCAATCGAGGCGAACCTGAGCACCCTGCCCGAGGTGACGTGGATCGAGCCGACGCCCGACCCCGCCGAGGCAGCGGTCGAGCGAGAGACGGTCAGGCTCGCGTTCGTCGCCGCGCTCCAGCATCTGCCTCCGCGCCAGCGCGCCGTCCTGATCCTGTGCGAGGTCTTGCGCTGGAAGGCGAGCGAGGTCGCCGAGCTGCTCGACACGAGCGTCGCCTCGGTCAACAGCGCGCTCCAGCGGGCTCGCGCGACCCTCGACTCGATCGGGCCCGCGCCGGAGCTCGACGAGCCGGACCGCGAATTGCTCGAGCGCTATGTCACTGCGTTCGAGGCGTATGACATCGACGCGCTCACGTCGCTGATCCACGAGGACGCGATCCAGTCGATGCCTCCGTTCTCGCTCTGGCTGACCAGCCGCGAGGACATCTTCACCTGGTGGCTGGGGCCGGGCATCGGCTGCCGCGGCTCGCGCGTGATCCCGACCGTCGCCGCGAATGGATCGCCGGCCTTCGGCCAGTACAAGCCGAGTGAGTCCGGAAGCGGCTTCGACCCTTGGGCACTTCAGGTGCTCGAGATCGAGGACGGCAAGATCGTCGAGCTCACCTTCTTTCTCGACACCGACCGCCTGTTCCCGCTATTCGGCCTCCCGTCGCGTCTCGACTCCTAGGGCCTCCGTGAGACCCATGAAGGCGATGAGCTCGAGCAGCTCCTCGGGTGCGTTTTGCAGCCGGAGCCGGAGCCCGCACCGCCTGGCCTCGAGCTGGAGGCGCGCGAGAGCGTCCACGGCGAGCGCGTCGGGAACGAGAGCGCGGACATCACACGGCACGATGGCTGCCATCGCAAGAATGGAC
>JACDER010000064.1 GCA_013816275.1 Actinomycetota bacterium
CTGCTCACACACGGCAACGAGGCCGCGGTCTCTCCGGACGGCCGCAAGCTCGCGTTCGTGCGCATCGTGGGCAGGAGCCGCTTCGTGTTTATCGCGGGCGCCGACGGGTCGAAACCGCACCGGCTGACCAAGGGAACGAAGCCGGAGGAAGACCCAGCTTGGTCTCCGGACGGCAAGTGGTTGGCCCTCGGACGCGTCGTCGATCCGAAGTCGTTCGTCCGGCACAACAGCATCGTTGTCACGCGAAGCGACGGCACGGCCACCTCTGTGGCCGTCAAGAGCAAGAGCTTCGACCCGTTCTATCCCAGTTGGCGGCGCGGGACACTTCCGGAGGCGACGCGGTCCTCTTGCTAAGCTGGATTTCTGAGCAAGCAGGAGCGATCCCGTTCCTCACCTCCCGAGCATCGCTCCGCGGAGGTTCAACCGAGTCGAACGACGAGGGTTTCGGGACCGCTGGCTGCAGCGGTTTTGTCGTTCGTACAGGAGGAAGTACTAGCTTGGTGAAAGCCCTTTGAGACCACGGCGGCAGGCGGAGCCGGTCCGTCCGGCACCGCAGGCACGAGTCAACGACTCGATTCGCGCCTCACGAGTGAGGCTGATCGACGAGGACGGTTCGCAGGTGGGGGTCAAGGAGATCAAGGAGGCGCTCGACTACGCGCACTCGAAGGATCTCGACCTCGTGGAGGTAGCCGGGCAGGCCGACCCGCCGGTCGCGCGGATCATGGACTACGGGAAGTACCGGTACGAGCAGGAGCAGAAGGCCAAGCTGGCGCGCAAGCACCAGTCCCAGATTCACGTCAAGGAGATCAAGCTCAGGCCGAAGATCGGGGTACACGACTACGAGACCAAGAAGGGCCATGTCGTTCGCTTCCTCAACCAGCGGGCCAAGGTCAAGGTCACGATCATGTTCCGGGGGCGCGAGACCGCGCATCCGGAGCGGGGCCGTGATCTCCTGATGAGGCTCGCCGAAGAGGTCGTGGAGATCGGCCAGGTCGAATCTCCGCCGCTCCTCGACGGGCGGAACATGGTCATGGTTCTAGGGCCTACCAAGAATGCAGGAGTCACGAAAACCGATGCCAAAACAGAAGACACACAGCGGAGCGAAGAAACGGTTCAAGGTCAGCGCGGCCGGGAAAATCCTGCGCCGCCGGCGCCACCGGACGACGCCTCCGGGTCACCTGGTGAAGAGCCGTCCAGGGAAGCGGAAGCGCGGGCGGAAGAACGAGTCGGTCGCGCCTAGCGACGTCAAGACCGTCAAGAAGCTGCTGGGGAGAGGGTGAGAGCGCGTGCCGCGAGTTAAGCGATCCGTCGCCGCGCGCAAGAAGCGCCGCAAGGTGCTCCATGAAGCGCGCGGGTACTGGGGGCTCAAGCACTCCAGCTACAAGGCCGCGAAGGAGCAAGTCGAGCACTCACTCGTCTACGCCTACCGTGACCGCAAGAACCGGAAGCGGACGATGCGCTCGCTCTGGATCATCCGCATCAACGCCGCCGCGCGTGGGAACGGGCTCTCCTACAACCAGTTCATGGCCGGCCTGCGCATGGCGGAGATCGAGCTCGACCGGAAGGTGCTCGCCGACCTCGCCGTCAGCGACCCGGCCGCGTTCACGGCCGTCGCCGAGCAGGCGAAGGCCGCGCTCGAGAAGGTGTGAATCGGGAAGAGCTGCGGGCCACCTTCGAGGAGGTGCCCGAGCTCTACGATCGCGCGCGGCCGCTCTATCCCCCGCAGGTCTTCGACGATCTCGTCGGATTCGCGCGGCTTCCTGAGGGCGGCCGTATCCTCGAGATCGGGCCCGGGACCGGGCAAGCGACCCGGCCGCTGGCCGAACGGGGCTACAGCATCGTCGCGGTCGAGCTGGGCGAGCAGCTGGCCGAGGTAGCCCGGCGCAACCTAGCCTCGTTTCCGAACGTCGAAATCGTCAGGGGCAACTTCGAGACCTGGGAGCCGGAAGCGACCGGATTCGATGCGGTCGTCGCCTTCACCGCCTTCCACTGGATCGATCCCGAGTCGCGCTTCGTCAAGGTCGCCCGGCTCCTCCGCCCAGGCGGCGCGCTCGCGATCGTCGAGACACAGCACGTTCTTCCAACTGGAAGCGACTCGTTCTGGGTCGAGGTCCAGGACGACTACGACGCGGTCGTGCCGGATCCCGACAACCGGCCTCCCCCTCCCCCAGAAGAGGTTTTCGACCTGAGCAAGGCGATCGAGGCGAGCGGGCTGTTCGAGCCGGCGACGGTCCGACGGTACATCTGGGAGGTGACGTACGCGGTGGACGATTACCTCGCCGTGCTCGACACCTATTCCGGCCACCGTTCGATGAAGGAGGACGAGCGGCTCGAGCTCTACCGGCGCATCCGCCGCCGAATCGAGGCTCGGCCGGAGGAGCGCGTCACGAAGAGCTACCTAGCGATTCTCAACGCCGCTCGAAGGCAGTGATCACGTCTGCGTCGAACCCGCGGCTGAAGCTGATCAAGCGCCTCCAGTCGCGGCGGCAGCGCGAGCGGCTCGGCCTGTTCGTCTGCGAGGGAGAGGACCTGGTCGAGGCGGGCCGTGCGGCGGGGGCCGAGCCGGTGGACGTCCTGGTGGAGGGCGAGGACGTCGAGCCCGCGCTGCTCGCCGAGGTCTCCTCGCTCGCGCATCCTCCGCGTGTGGTCGCGATCTTCCGCCGTGCCGACCTGCCCAGGGCTGGCGGGAAGACGACCGGGCTTGCGTTGTGGAGGGTCGCGGACCCCGGGAACGTCGGGACGCTGCTGCGAACGGCAGACGCGTTCGGCGCGGCGGTCTTTCTCTCCGCCGGGTGCGCCGACGTGACCGGGCCGAAAGCACTGCGGGCGTCGATGGGCGCCGTCTTCCGCGTTCCCACCGGTCGCTTCGACGACGCTCCGGGCGGCCGGGTCGCGCTCCTTCCCCATGGCGGGACGCCGCTCGAGGAGCTCGACCTCTCCGACCCTGTCACCTTCGTCCTCGGCGCTGAGCGCGAGGGCCTGCCCGACGACGTCATCGCCGCTTGCGACGCCAAAGCGTCGATCGCGGTCGCCGAGGGGGCCGAGTCGCTGAACGTCGCGCTGGCAGGCGCGATCGCGCTCTACGAGCTCAGACGCCGGTAGTCACCAGGCGCCTCCGCCTCCGCCGCCCCCGCCGCCTCCGCCGCCGCCCGAGAAGCCGCCGCCGAAGCCGCTCGACCCGCTCGAAGACGACGGCGGCGTCAGCGCCGATCCGAAGCCGGCGGAGAGGTCGCTGATGCCGAGCGCCGTGGCTCCGGAGCCGAGGTTTCCGTTCGGGCTGATCCAGTAGATGGTGCTGGCCTGGTGCAGCTCCTCGGGCATGTGGAGCTGGGCTCCCTGGAGCACGCGCTCGGCGATCCCGAAGGTGATTCCGTACACGAGGTAGCGCTCCCAGAGCTCGAGTGAGGCGGGCGGCGCTTCCTGCAGGCGGGGGAAGTCGGTCAGGTACCGGCGGAACGCGTCCCAGCGCTCGGCCTCCGTCTCGGCCTTCGGCGTACGCCGGCGCCAGAGGCTGACGCGCGCGGCCCCGAAGATGAGGATGACGGCGTTGACGATCGCGCACGCGCCGAGCGCGATCAGGACGATGTCGCTCCAGCGGGGGGAAAGCGCGCGAAAGCCGTCGATCCCGACCCAGAGCAGCACGACCGCGGCGACGGCAAATGCCCCGATGGCAAGGCCCAGGATTCGCGCGCCGGCATCCTCGAACCACTGGCGTCGCTTGATCGACGTCGACACCGCCTGCTTGAAGGCCTGAAAGCGCTTCGAGTTCTCTGTTCGTTCGGCGCTGATCCGGTCGCGGAACTTCGAGAGCCTCTCCGGTCCGCCGGCGACGACGGAGTCCACCACGTCCGCGACGTCCTGCTCGAACGGAGTCACCTTGCCGTCCTCCCCCTTCGAGATCTCCAGGTCAGCGACCTGCTCCTTGTGCAACCCGGCCCAGGTCGACGACTCGGTCGTGACCGGGGTCGCCTTGTACCGGCCGCGGCGGATCAGGTCGAACAGCGTCGCGGTGAACTCGTTCGAGCCTACGCCGGAGCTCTGCCGGAGGAGCGGCGGGACGAGTGCGGGCTCGAGGTCGGACGGAGGTTCCTGCTCATACTCGCGGTCGTACGTGCTGCGCCGCTCGCGCCCGTACAGGAGGTAGACGGCCGTGAGGATGAGGATCGCCGGGCCGAGCCCGAGCGCGAGCAGGATCAGGATCGTCCGCCAGATATGGTCGAGCGCGTCGCGGATCTGACGCCGGTCGCTCTCGAAGGACGCAGCAGAGCTCTGCTCCTCGGCGACGATCCGGTCGAGCGCCTTTTCGTGCACGACGCGGGCGCCTGAAGTGGAGGTAAGCAGCCCGCGGGGGAAGACGGTCCGCAGCTCGACGAACTGCTTCGGCGGGATGTCGAGCGCGGTCAGGGTCGCGCGCGTCGGACGCCGGGCGACGACCCCGCGCACGAACTCGGGCGCTCCCCAGACGCGGTACGACGGCCCGAGCGCCGCCCGCCGGGGCAACCACATCGACGCGTGGAGCTGCGCGAGCCCGACCGCCCACTCGGCGCCCCACACTTTCAGGTTGACGTCGACGACGTCGTCGTAGGCGACGGCGAGACCCTTGATCCGGTATCCCACCGTGAAGGTGCGCTCCTCCGAAGACGCCTGGAAATGCCAGACGATTCGCAGGCGGTCGCCGAGGCGGGCCATGCCGAAGGTCCCCGGCGAGCCTGCGCTCCCGAGCTCCGCCGAGGCTCCCGGCGCATACAGCGCGTCGCCCTCGGCCACGCCGACGTGGTCGATCGTCTCGCCGGGCCGGAGCGGGATGTCCCGGTACGCCCCCGAGAAGGGGCCTACGAACGAGAACGTGATCCGCTCGGCCACGCTCACCGCTCCGTTCGGTACCACCCGCGCGCTGACGCTCGCCGCCGGGAGGGTGAACTCCTTCGCGACCGCGGTGGGGGCGGCGACGAGCGCCACCGCCAGCGCGATCAGAACTGCACGCGTGGCGCCTCCCGGACCGGGTCCTCGATCTCGAAGAACGTGCGTGGCTCGAAGTTGAACATGCCGGCGATGATGTTCGTCGGCACGGTCTGGATGGCGTTGTTGTAGGTCAGGACGGTGTCGTTGAAGACCTGACGCGAGACGGCGATCTTCTGCTCGGTGTCGGTGAGCTGTGCCTGGAGCTGCTGGAAGTTCTCCGTCGCGCGTAGCTCCGGGTACGCCTCTGCGACCGCGAACAGGCGGCCGATGGCAGCGGTCAGCACGTTCTCCGCCTGTGCCTGCTCCGGAACCGTCTTCGCCTCCTGGGCGGCCGTGCGGGCGCGAGTTACCTCCTCGAACGTTCCGCGCTCGTGCGCCGCGTAGCCCTTGACCGACTCGACGAGGTTCGGGATCAGGTCGTAGCGGCGGCGGAGCTGGACGTTGACCTGTGCCCACGCGTTCTGCGTCCTGTTCCTCAGGCGGACGAGCTTGTTGTACTGGAGGACGAGGAAGAGGAGGAGCAGAACCACTACCCCGGCGATGGCGACGACGATCCAGATCATCCGTGGAAGCCTAAACCGTCCGGGCGGCGGGCGACCCAGATCGTGTCCTCCCCGCCGGCGTAGGGCCTGCGGTCGAACCAGCCGTAGCAGGCCTCGACCTCGAAGCCGCTCTGCTCGAGCAGCATCCGCCACTCGATCGGGGAGAGCCAGGCGAGCGCCATCGTCGTCTCGCCGCTGGGGCCGCGGACCGACAGCGTCAGTGTGCGCCCGGCGGTGTCCCAGTCGGCCCGCTCGAAGATGCCCGGCTCGCGCTCGATCCAGCGTCCGTGCGTGTCGTCGATGTCGTCCTGGGCCGGCGCGAACACGTCGAAGACGAAACGACCGCCCGGCCCGAGCAGCCGGTGGGCCGCGGCGAAGGCGCGCCGGCGCTCCGAGTCGTCCTGCATGTGGAGCAGCGAGCGGAACGGGCAGATCACAAGCGCCACCGGGCCGCGAATCGGAGGCTCGCGCAGGTCGCCCAGGTGGAGCGCTACGCGGTCGGCGACGCCGGCCTCGGCCGCGGCCCGGCCGGCGACGGCGAGCATCCCCTCGGACGAGTCGATCCCGAGGACCTCGACCCCCGCCTTGGCGATCGGGACAGCGATCCGGCCGGTGCCGACGCCGAGCTCGACCACGAGGCCGCCGGATCTCTTCGCCTCCTCGACGTAGAACTGGACGTCCTCGACGACGCTCGTGCTCCAGGCGTCGTAGAGGCCCGCGATCGCGTCGTAGGAGCCGGGCGGGTCTGCGCTATCTCGGCGTTCTCTCGGCACAGACATGTACGGGTTTCCTCGATACGATCGCAGTGGGGAGGAGGATGGTGGCCCCGCGACCCACCGGTCGCTCGGAGGGGCCGATGATACATTCGCTCGATGGACGCGAGGGCGCTCGAATCCGAGGCTACAAGCGCGATTTCGGGCTCCTCGAGCCTCGAGGAGCTCGAGGCGGCGCGTATTCGCTTTCTCGGCCGCAAGAGCGAGCTCAGCCAGGCCCTTCGAGACGTGCGCGATCGGGAGACCGGGCAGCTGCTCAACCCGATCAAGGCACACCTCGAGCAGGCCGTCGAGGAGCGCAAGAACGCGCTCGAGCGGGCTGAGCTCGACCGAAAGCTCGCCGAGGAGGCGGTCGACGTCACGCTGCCGGGCGAAGAGCACCCGGTCGGGTCACTCCACCCGACCACCCACATCCGGCGCCTGGTCGAGGATGCGTTCCTCGGGCTCGGCTACGAGATCGTCGACGACCGCGAGGTCGAGACCGTCCACTACAACTTCGACCAGCTGGCGTTCCCGCCGGCGCACCCCACGCGCTCTCCGCGCGACACCTTCTTCATCGACCCATTCTTCATCGACCCAGCGCGCCTGCTCCGCACCGAGACCTCGCCCTCGCAGATCCACGTGATGGAGGCGAAGAAGCCGCCGATCTACATGGTCTCGATCGGACGCGTCTATCGCCGCGACGAGATCACGCCGACGCGCTTCCCGATCTTCCACCAGTTCGAGGGGCTTGCGGTCGACCGCGGAATCACGCTCGCAGACCTGAAGGGAACGCTGCTGCACGTGATGAAGGTGCTCTTCGGTGAGGACCGCCAGGTCCGCTTCCGCACGCACTACTTCCCGTTCACCGAGCCTTCGATCGAGCCGGACGTCTCCTGTCCGAACTGCGACTTCAAGGGCTGCCGGATGTGCAAGTTCACCGGCTGGATCGAGCTCGGCGGAGCGGGCATGGTCGATCCCGCCGTGTTCGAGAACGTCGGCCTCGACCCCGAGGAGTGGAGCGGCTTCGCCTTCGGCTGCGGCCTCGAGCGCGCCGCGCAGCTCCGGTACGACATCACCGAGATCCGGCCCTTCTGGGAAAACGACCTGCGCGTCTTGCGCCAGTTCTAGTGACGGTGCATTGACCATGCGTGTCC
>JACDER010000065.1 GCA_013816275.1 Actinomycetota bacterium
ACAGTTTCCGCTGGTCGCGCACTACTTGGGCTTCGCTCGGGCAAAGCCCGGCTACGCCCGCCAGCGCCGTCGTTTGGTCGTACGCGGATCATCCCGACTCCTCGCTGGGACCGTTGATGCCACGTTCGATCCCAGCGACCTTCTCCAGGCGCCGCGCGTAGCGGCCCCCACCGATGTATTCCGCAGCCAGAAACGCTTTGATCAGGTCGGCGGCGAGCTCCTCGCCGACCACCTCGGACCCGAGGCAGAGCACGTTCATGTCGTCGTGCTCGACGCCCTGGTGGGCCGAGTAGACGTCGTGGCAGATCGCCGCGCGAATGCCCGGGATCTTGGACGCGGCGACCGAAGCGCCTACGCCGGAGCCGCAAATCAGGACCCCACGGTCTGCGCCGCCGGACAGAATCGTCTCGCCGAGCTCCAGCGCCTTGTCCGGGTAGTCGATCCGTGGCTCGGGCTTGTCCGTGCCGAGATCGACCGCCTCGTGCCCCAGAGACTCGAGATCTTCGAGGACCCGCTCTCTGAGCTTCATCCCGCGATGATCGAACGCAACAGCGACCTTCACGGGGGCAACGTTACTGGACCGTACTATGCTCCGCGAAGGGACTACGAGAGGAGCGGGAATGAGCGACGTCGACAACTGGCGCGAGCTTGGACAGCAGCTGCGCGTGGACTCCATCCGCGCGGCGAACGTGACGAAGTCGGGCCATCCGACGTCTTCGATGTCGGCCGCGGACCTGATGGCCGTCCTGCTCTCGAAGTACCTCCACTACGACTTCGACACACCGGAGAACCCAAACAACGACCACCTGATCTTCTCCAAGGGCCACGCCTCGCCTCTGCTCTACTCGCTCTACAAGGCCTCCGGAGCGGTCACGGACGAGGAGCTGCTGACGTTCCGCGTCTTCGGCAGCCGCCTCGAAGGCCATCCCACGCCCGAGATCCCCTGGGTCGACGTGGCGACCGGCTCACTCGGCCAGGGCCTGCCGATCTCGGTCGGCGTCGCGATTGCCGGCAAGAAGCTCGACCGGCTCCCCTATCGCGTCTGGTGCCTGTGCGGCGACAGCGAGATGGCCGAGGGTTCGATGTGGGAGGCCTTCGACCACGCCTCGTTCTACGAGCTCGACAACCTGACCGCGATCATCGACGTCAACCGGCTCGGACAGCGCGGCGAGACGATGCACGGCTGGGATCTCAACGCGTACGCGAACCGCGCGCGCGCCTTCGGCTGGAAGGCGATCGAGATCGATGGGCACGACTTCGAGGAGATCGACCGCGCCTACGCCGAGGCGATCGAGACCCGCGGTCAGCCGACCGTGATCGTCGCCCACACGATCAAGGGCAAGGGTGTGAAGGAGGTCGAGAACAAGAACGGCTGGCACGGCAAGGCGCTCGATCATCCCGACGAGGCGATCGAGGAGCTGGGAGGGATCCGGCACATCACCGTCGAGGTCCACAAACCCGAGTCGGACGGTGAGGTGCACCAGTTCGAGACGCCGGGCGGCGAGCTGCCGACGTACGAGGTCGGGAAGGACGTCGCCACCCGAACGGCGTACGGCGAGACGCTGCGCGCCCTCGGGGACATGCGCGGCGACGTCGTCGCCGTGGACGGCGAGGTGTCGAACTCGACCTACGCCGAGTTCTTCCGCGACGCTCATCCGGACCGGTACTTCGAGATGTACATCGCGGAGCAGCAGATGGTCGCGACCGCGGTCGGCCTTCAGGTGCGCAAGTGGCACCCGTTCGCGTCGAGCTTCGCCTGCTTCCTCTCGCGCGCGTACGACTTCGTCCGCATGGCGGCGATCAGCCGCGCGAACATGAGCCTGTGCGGCTCGCACGCCGGGGTCTCGATCGGCGAGGACGGGCCGTCACAGATGGCGCTCGAGGATCTGGCCGAGTTCCGGGCAATCCACTCGAGCACCGTCCTTTACCCATCCGATCCGAACCAGACGGCCAAGCTCGTCGAGCAGATGGCCGGGCTGCCGGGCATCTCGTACATCAGGACGACCCGCGGCGCCACTCCGGTGATCTACTCGCCCGGCGAAGACTTCCCGATCGGAGGCAGCCGAGTCGTCCGCTCCTCGGACGACGACGACGTGACGATCGTCGGCGCCGGGATCACACTCCACGAAGCGCTGAAAGCCGCCGACTCACTGGCCGACGAAGGGATCAGCGCCCGCGTGATCGACCTCTATTCGGTCAAGCCGGTCGACGTCGAAGGCCTGCGGGCCGCGGCGGAGGCGACCGGCGGGCGCGTCGTCACGGTCGAGGACCACTGGCCCGAGGGCGGGCTCGGGGAGGCTGTCCTGTCCGCGTTCGCCGAGGCCGACGAGCATCCCACGGTGATCAAGCTCGCGGTGACCGAGATGCCCGGGTCGGGCAAGCCGGCCGAGCTGCTCGCCGCAGCCGGGATCGACGCGGAGCACATCGCCGACGCGGTCAAGCGGCTCGTCGGCGCGCGCGCCGTGGCGTAGTGGCCCAAAAACGGACGGACGACCGGTTCGACTGGCCAATTCGACTGGTCCTCGGGTGGGGAACGAACCTCCTCGCGCTGTGGCTCGCGAGCAGGCTCATCGGCAGCGTGGGCTATCGCGACTTCGCCGCGCTCGCGATCGCCGCGGCCGTCTTGGCGATCGTGAACCTCGTGGTCAAGCCGATCCTCACCGCCGTCAGCTGCCTTCTGATAATCGCAACGCTCGGCGTCGCGCTCTTCCTGATCAACATGGCGATGGTCGCGCTGACCGCGTGGCTCGTTCCGGGCTTCGCCGTCGGCGGCTTCTGGTCGGTCGCGGGCGCGGCGCTCATCGTCTGGGCCGCGAACGTCCTCGTTCAGGCAGCGGCCCAGCGGACACGCAAGAAGCGCAAGCCGCTTACCTAGGCTTAACCCATGGCCGTAGTCATCGGGACCAATCTCCGCAAGGAGATCGCCGGGTCACTCCTGTTCGACGGAGTGTCGTTCAAGGTCGAGCGGCGTGACCGGCTCTCGCTCTCCGGGCCGAACGGCGCCGGCAAGACGACCCTGCTCCGAATCCTCGCGGGCGAGACGGAGCTCCACGGCGGCGAGCTCTCCTTCGAGAAGGGAACGCGGATCGCGCTCCACGATCAGCGCCCTCCACTCGAGCGCCGGCTGTCGCTGCGCGAGTACGCGCTCTCCGGCGCCGGCGACCTGATCGCGACGGAAGCGGATCTGCGACGGCTCGAAGAGGCGATGGCCTCCGGAGAGCACGATCCGGCCACGCTGCGGCGCTACTCGGAGGCGCAAGCGCGCCTAGAGCACGCCGGGGGCTACGCGTGGCGGGAGCGGCTCGACGCTGCGCTTCGAGGCCTGGGCTTCGCGGACAAGGATCTCGACCGGCCCTTGGACACGTTCTCGGGTGGTGAGTTGACGCGCGCGTCGCTGGCACGCGCGCTCGGCGGCGATCCAGATCTGCTCCTGCTGGACGAGCCGACCAACCACCTCGACGTGAACAACATCGAGTGGCTGGAGGAGACGCTCCAGTCGATCGATGCGGCAGTGATCCTCGTCGCGCACGACCGCTGGTTCCTGGAGGCGACGACGACCGCAGTTCTCGAGCTCGAGAAGGGGCACTCGACCTACTTCGCCGGCCCGTGGCACGACTGGAGGCGCGAGAAGGCCGCTCGTCTGCACGCCGCCTCCAAGGCGGCCGACCGGGTGGGTCGCGACATCGTGCGGCTGGAGCGCTTCGTCGAGCGCTTCCGCGCCGCGTCGCCGAAGATGGCCCGGAAGGCGCAGGCCAAGATGACCCACATCGCCCGCCTGGAGAAGGAACAGGCAAAGGCGCAAGGCGAGATCACGCTCCTGACGCGCAAGAGCAGGCGACTCGGGTTCGAGTTCCTGAACCCGCCGCGCTCGGGGCGGACGGTCGTCGAAGCCGAGGAGCTCAACGTCTCGGTCGCCGGGCGCAGGCTCCTGACCGCGACCTTCGCGATCGAGCGCGGCGAGCACGTCGCACTCGTGGGGCCGAACGGATCGGGGAAGACGACTCTGCTCGAGACGATGCTCGGCCGGCGCGAGCACGACGGCGGCTCCGTCCGGATCGGCCACGGCGTGCAGGTCGCCTACTTCTCGCAACAGGACGTGGAGCTCGACGAGCGCGGCTCGATCCTCGAATGCGCCCAGGGCGCGACCGGCCTGCGGCGCCCGGAGGCGCAGAACCTGCTCGGACGCTTTCTCTTCTCGGGCTGGGAGGAGCAGCAGAAGCCGGTCAGCGTGCTCTCGGGTGGGGAGCGGAGGCGGCTCGCGCTCGCGCTCGTGGTCGCCTCAGGAGCGAACTTCCTCGTTCTCGACGAGCCGACGAACCATCTCGACCTGGAAAGCCGGGAGGCACTCGAGGAAGCGCTCGAAGCCTTTCCCGGAACCGTGCTGCTCGTGTCGCACGACCGCGCCTTGCTGGATGCAGTCGCCGAGCGCACGCTGGCTATCGAGGACCACGGATTGCGCTCGTACGACGGCGGCTGGGCGGACTTCGTCCGTCGTCGCGCGGAGTTGGAGGCGCCGCCGCTACCCGAGCCGAAGCCTGCGAAGCCGAAACCCCGGCCGCCCGCGAAACCAAAGCCGCAGCCGAAACGGCCGACCGAGCTCGAGCGGATCGAGGCCGAGATCGCCGAGCACGAGCAGGCGGTGGCCGAGCTCGAGCAGAGGCTGTCCGACGACTGGACGAACGTGGAGACGCTGGCGGCCCACCGCCGGGCGCGGGACGAGCTCCAGTCCCTGCTCGCGCGCTGGGAAGAGGTGTTCGACCGTCGCTAGCTGTCCTGCCCACATAGGTTGTGAACGCGGCTGATCGGAGGCTGGCCTCCGAGCGAGCTGTGTGGCCTGCGCTCGTTGTAGTGGTGGAGCCAGTATGGCAGCGCCTTGTTGCGGTGCCGGTGTGAGGTGTAGGTCATGCCGTAGGCCCACTCGCGCGCCATCGTCTGGTGGAACCTCTCCACCTTCCCGTTCGTGCGCGGGCGGTAGGGCTGGGTGCGCAGGTGGCGTATCTCCTGCGCCTGGAGTAGCTCGTGTAGGGAGCGGTTCTTGACGTAGCAGAAGGCGTTGTCGCTCATCAGCCGGCGTACGGCGATGCCGCGCGCCTCGAACCAGGCGAGTGCGCGCTCGACGAAGGCGGTGACCGTGTGCGCGCGTTCGTCGTCGTGCAGCTCGACGTAGGCGAGCCGCGAGTGATCGTCGACGATCGCGTGGGCGAAGTCGTAGCCGACGCGCGTCTCGGGTCGCATCCACTTGCGCTCGGGCTGGGAGCGATCGCTGGTGACTGCGTGCCCAGGGCGCTCGAAGCGAGCGTAGCGGGCGACGTCCATGTGCAGCAGGTCACCCGGGCAGGGCCACTCGTACCGGTTCGCCGGCTCTTTTGCTGGGCGCGGCGGCCGGGAGAGTCGGTGACGGTGGAGCACCTTCCACACGGTCGAGTGCGCGAAGCCGACCGCCTCCGCGATCAGCCGCGGCCCCCAGCCCGTGCGCCTGCGCGCAGCGCAGATCCGCTCCTGAACGGAAGCGGGCAACAACCGTGGGCTTCGGTGCGGACGACTCGAGCGATCGAACAAGCAGGCAAGCGTGGAACGAGTGTCCTCGCTCGCCTCGAGCCAGCGGTGCCACCAACGATGCGCGGTCGCCGGCGAGACCCTGAAGGCGGCGCGGCCGCGGCCGCCTTCAAGCTCATTCCTCCATCGATCGCCTGCACAAGCGCGAAGCGGCCAGCCAGTCCGAGCTTCGCATTACGGTGATGAGTCATCCGGGCGCCTCCTTTGGGCGTGAGTCGTGGCAGACCCACAGCCTCGAAGGAGGCCCGGATGTCCTCTCAGCCGTTCACAACGTCTGTAGGCGGGTCAGCTAGCCTGATGGGATGCGCCGCAAGCACGAACAGACGATGGCGGAACGCTTCCTCCAGCCTCGCGGGGCCGTCCAACCGCCCGCGAGAAGGAAGATCTCGTATCCACCTGGATCGTCGCCGGGCTCGCCCGCCTATTCGTCTGGGTCGTCGTGGCGTCGGCGGTTTCGGTCGGCATTGCGCTCCTGATCGGCCACTTCAGGGGATCCGACCCGTCGCGGTCCGTCCCCGTGGGCCTCTACATCGGCGGCGCCGCGCTCATGGTCGTCTCCCTGGGCGGGATGGGCGTATTCGGCAGTGGAAACATCTACCGGATGGGATACGACGAAGCCGCGTCGAACGACCACACGCTGCGCGAGCTCCATGCGTCGCGAGGGGCGTACGTCATCGTCGGGCTTCTGCTCGTCGGCCTCGGTGTCCTTTTCGACTGGATGCTCTGAAGAGCTCGAGCCACTCTTCGATCCCCAGCTCGCGCTGCCCGCGGCCGAAGCTCCGCCGGAGGAAGGAACGGAATGCCCTCGCCTGGGAGGCGGGGAGCAGCGCCTCCGGCCGGCGCGAGACGGTCACGATCCCCGCGTCGACGGACGGCCGCGGCCGAAAGGCGGCTGCGGGAACCTGCCTGACCAGCCGGAGCTCCCACCACGGAGCCCAGCCGAGGCCGAGCAGGGTTCCGCCACGCGCACGCTTGCGCGCTACTTCCCACTGAACGATCAGGGCCGCCTGCTCGAGCGCGGCGCGCGGATCGTCGAGCAGCAGTCGAAAGAGCCGGGTCGTCTCGTGGAAGGGGACGTTCGAAACTGCGCGGTAGGGCACGCCCGGGACGGGCTGGGCGAACGCGTCCCCCTCCACCACCAGCACCGAAGAACGTTCCCCGAAGCGCTCCCGCAGACGCACCGCGAGCAGCGGGTCGATCTCGTGTGCGATGACGTACCCGGCCCGGCGGGCGAGAAGCGACGTGATCGCTCCGTCTCCGGCGCCGATCTCGAGCACGAGGTCGCGGCGGGAGACTCCCGCACGCGTTATCAGCTCCTCGGCGACGGACTTATCGCGGAGGAAGTGCTGCGAACGCGCCGCCCGGCGCGCCTGTCGCACGCGCTGAACGGCCACGGACCATCACGCAACCCATAACGCGAAAGCCTAGCCCTTCTCCAGCGGCGCCATCGTCAGACCCTGCCCGCGGAGCTGCGACCAGTAGAGCTCTGCAGCCTCGCGATGACCCGTCCAGACGACCGCCTGACCCGTGTCGTGGATCCGGTTCGCCAGCTCCATGCCCTGTTCGTAGCTGGTCGACGGAAGCACGCTCGCAAGCGCGAACGCCACTCCCTGAAAGGTGTTGTGGTCGTCGTTCAGCACGATCACGCGCCAGGCTTCGCCGGTCCCCTCGCCGGGGCGCCGCGGAGCGGTCCGCCTCGTCGGAGCCCGCGTGGCCATCTACCTGACCGTACGGAAGTAGTCGCGCTCGGCCTTGCGGTTCCGGTACCAGACGAAGCCCCCGATCGTGATCGGGAGCACGATCGCGAGCCCGAGGAGACCGATAGGAAGCGCCCACCAC
>JACDER010000296.1 GCA_013816275.1 Actinomycetota bacterium
GCGGGACGGCACGGGCCTGGAAGAACGGCCTGACCAAGCAGTCGATCCGCTGCCTGGCCACGCTGCTCGGCGTCCAGAAAGGCGACTACAACGTGCGCGCGACCGCGCACCGGCTGTTGCTCGTCCAGCCGGTGCGGACGGACGGGTACAGGGTCACGATCGACGGGACGATCAAGGGCAAGCCGTGGACCGGCTACCTGGACGTCTTCGAGCTCGCCAAGGGCAACAAATGGGCGCTGGCCGGCTTCTTCCAGAAGGACGCCCCGCCCGCCTCGAGCTTCGTGCAAAAGGCGCTCGGCGCCATCACCCGCCGCTTCGGTGCCTGACCCGCCCATCGTCCACTGGGACGACGTCGAGGGCCGCCGCAGCGAGCTCGGCCATCTCTCCGCGACCTGGCGCGACCTGGGGCGCGCCGCGGGCACGGTCAACGTCGGCGTGAAGCGGATCGAGATCGACCCCGGGAAGTGGTCGACGCCGGCGCACGTCGAGGGGGCGGAGGAGGAGATCGTCTACGTCCTCGGCGGATCGGGGCTCTCGTGGCAGGACGGGAAGGTCTACGAGATCGGCGAAGGCGACTGCATCGTCCACCGCCCCGGAGCCGAGGCTCATACGTTGCGAGCGGGGGACGACGGGCTCGACGTCCTGATCTACGGCACCCGCGTCCCCTTGCAGATCGCCGATCTCCCGCGCGCGGACGTGGCCTGGATCTTTCCGACCTGGACCGAGGCCGGGACGGGTGACCATCCCTGGACGCGCGAGGTCGCTGCGGGCGAGCCCGAGGTCGGAGAGCCGCTGCCCCGGCCGTCGAACATCGTCAACGCCGACGACGTCGAGTGGAGCGACTGGGTACCCGGCGGGGACATCGGCATCACCGCCGCCTGGCTCGCCCGTCCCGCGGGTGCAACTCTGAGCGGGCTCGGCATCGACCAGGTCCATGCGGGGAAGCGCAACAGCGTCCAGCACTGCCACTCGGCCGAGGAGGAGCTGTTCATCGTGCTCGAGGGAGACGGCCGGTGCCTGCTCGGGGACGACGAGCACCCGGTCCGCGCGGGGCATGTCATCGCACGTCCGGCGGGGACGCGCATCGCGCACTCGTTCCGCGCCGGTGATGCCGGCATGCGCCTGCTGGTCTACGGCACGCGCGACCCCAACGACATGGCGTACTTCCCGAAGTCGAACAAGATCTATTTCCGCGGGCTCGGCGTGATCGCGCGCCTCGAGCAACTGGACTACATGGACGGCGAGATCTGAGCGGCAACTCGATCCTGGACCAGATCGGGAACACACCGCTCGTACAGCTGCGCCGGTGCGCGCCCGAGAACGGCGCCGAGCTCTGGATCAAGCTCGAGTACCAAAACCCCAGCGGATCGATGAAAGACCGCATGGCGCTCGCGATGATCGAGGGCGCCGAGCGGGACGGGCTAGTCGGTCCCGAGACAATCGTCGTCGAATACACGGGCGGAAGCACGGGGCCTGCGCTCGCGCTCGTGTGCGGCGCGAAGGGGTACCGCTGCAAGATCGTGATCGCCGACTGCTTCACGGAGGAGAGGCTCCGCCTGATCGAGGCCTTGGGGGCCGAGATGGAGGTGATCGAGTCGGTCAAGGGGCCGCCGCAGGTGACGGCCGAGGACATCCGCCGCATGGTCGCGCGCGCGGCCGAGATCGCCGCCCAGCCGGATCACTACGCGACCGACCAGTTCAACAATCCCTACATCGTTCCGGGCCACCGGGAGATGCTCGGCCGCGAGATCTGGGAGCAGACCGGAGGCCGCGTCACCGCCTTCTGCCACGGTTTCGGGACGGCGAGCTCGCTGATGGGAGTCGCGCGCGCGCTCCGTCCTCGCGGCGTGCATGTCTGTGCCCTGGAGCCCGCCGGCTCGGCTGCGATCTCGGGCGGGCCGAGCGGCTCGTTCGCAATGCAGGGCTGGACCGGCTTGCTCCCTCCGCACTGGGAGCCCGACCAGATCGACAGCTACGACACGATCGAGGACGCCGAGGCGATCGAGATGACACGTCGCCTCGCGCGCGAGGACGGGATCTTCGCGGGCATCTCGACAGGCGCAAACGTCGTTGGCTCGCTCCGTCTCGCCGAGCGACTCGGGCGGGACGCTGTGATCGTCACGCTCGCGGTCGACAGCGGCTTCAAGTACATGAGCGTGCCGCCGTACGGCTAGAAGTCGAGCGAGCGGCCTTCCTCTGCCAGCTCGACCGGACCGCCGAATGCGGCGCGTGCGCGATCTGCGGTCTCGGCACGATCCGCCCCGGGGGAGAGATGAGTCACCAGCAACCGCCGCACCCCAGCGCGGGCGGCGATCTCGCCTGCCTGGCGGCCGTTCAGGTGCATCTTCATCTCCTGGTCGCCCGGGGCTCCCGCCTCGCAGACGAACAGGTCGACGTCGCGGGCCAGGCGAACGAGGGATTCGTCGAAGCCGGAATCGCCCGAGTACGCGAACGAAGAGGCTCCGTTCATCACTCTGAACCCGAACGTCTCCAGCTGATCGGAGTGGTCGACGCCGATCGGCTCGACGGACAGCCGCCCGAGGGGGATCGACTCACCATCG
>JACDER010000066.1 GCA_013816275.1 Actinomycetota bacterium
CAAGCCCTGTCACAAGCCGTCGATCGTACCAGCGTGGGTCGTCAATCCCCTCTGCTATAAGAACCTTCCATGTCCTTTCCGGACTCCCTCCGCGCGCTCGTGGAGGACTCGTCGGCGCTGTGGGGGCTCCTCGTCGCCGTCGGCATCGTCTTGGTGCTCACGCCGATTGTCTCGGCGATCGCCCCGCGAATCGGCGGCGTGGACGACAAGAACGATCGTCCGCGCGTGCACACCAGGCCAACCCCTCGGATCGGCGGGCTGGCGATCGTCGTCGGGATCCTCGTGCCGATGGCGATCTTCATGGACGTCAAGGGGGCGTACCTCGGAATCCTGATCGGTGCGATCCTCGCGGCGCTGCTCGGGCTCGCCGACGACATCTGGGGCCTGAAGCCGAGCGCGAAGCTGGGCGGGATGGTGCTGATCGCGCTGATCCCCGTGGCCGGGTTCGACGTCGTCTTCCACGGCTTCGGCCTGCCTCTGATCGGCAACGTCGACTTCGGCTGGGCGGCCTATCCGATCACCGTGATCTGGATCGCCGGGCTCGCCAACCTCGTCAACCTGATCGACGGGATGGACGCGCTCGCGGCCGGGATCGTCTCGATTGCCGCCTTTGCCTTCGCGGTCCTCGCCATCTCGTTCGGCCGTGCGGACGCCGCCGTCCTCGCCGCGATCGTCTGCGGCGCCACGCTCGCCTTCCTGCGCTCCAACTACCACCCGGCGAAGATCTTCATGGGCGACTCGGGAGCGCTCGCCCTCGGCTTCGTGCTGGCGACGGTCGCCGTCCAGGGCGTGCTGAAGACGGCGGCGACGATCTCGATCGTGGCCCCGCTGCTCGTGATGGCCATCCCCATCCTCGACACGTCGTTCGTGGTGCTCAAGCGGCTCAAGTACCGGCGGCCGCCGTGGGGCGCCGACCACAATCACTTCTACCACCGGTTCATGCGGATCGGCTACTCGCAGCGGCGAACGGCCGCGTACCTGCACGTCTGGGCCTTGCTCGTGGCGTCCTACGCGATGTTGCTCCGGTTCGTCCCGCCTCGCCCCTTCGGACGCTGGAACCTCGAGAACTCGCTGATCGACGCGGCGTGCGGTCTCGTCGTCCTCGCCACCTCGATCTGGATGATCTACACGCTCGAGATCCTGAAGTCGCGCCATCTGGCTGCGATCCGACTCAAGACCCGGGAGCCCGAGGAGGAGCGGGAAGAAGCCGTGGAGCGCATGATCAGCGCGGGCCGTCGCTGACCCAGGGCAGGGCGAGTCGCAGCAGGTCGGCCGGGTCGCGCCGGACTCGATCCGAGTAGGCGCCGGGCGGCTTCCGGTCGACCGTGAGCTGAGCGGGATCCGAGAGGAAGCGCAGCCGCCCCTCGTGCGCGAGGCGCTCGTCGACCGCTCCGAGCCGCCCCTCGAAGATCGACCACACTGGGGTGCCCAGGACGGCTGCCTCCCGGTTCATCGTCCCACCGGCCGATACGAGGAGGTCGGCAAAGGCGACGAGGCTCCGGCCGTCGACGGCGCGCTCGGGGACGATCGCGCCGAGCCCGAGACCCTGCACCGCCCGGCGCTGCTCGTCGTTCCGGGCCAGCACGACCGCCTGGGCGCCCTCCGCCACCAGTCGCTCCAGCACGCCGCGGAGGAGCGGGTTCTCCGAGCCGCCGAGGTAGAGGGCGTATGAGGGCGCGGTGCGGACGACGCAGAGCGGGCGGGCGCGATCGATCCCGAGCTCGTCCAGGATCCGCTCGTCCGGCTCGAAGTCCGAGAGGTAGTACTCCTCCTTGAGCCCGGGGTAGCGAACGAGCTTGGGCGGGTGCGCGCCGTACCGGGCCAGGCGCTCCGCGGGGATCGCGTCCGGAACGAGAACCCGGTTGGCGAGCCGGCAGTTCGCGTGGTGCTGGAGCGCCGCCCACTCGTAGTCGAACATCGTCGTGTTCGGGATCCCGAGCACCCGGCAGGCGGGCGGCAGATCGGTCGAGCCGTGGGCGAGCGCGCAGCCGAATGTCCGGCCGCGGGCGAAGCGCAGGAGCAGGGGGACACGTGAGGCCGCCGCGAGAGCCTTCCCCCCACGGCCCGCGCCGCCGTACCGGCCGAGCGGCGTGTAGGGATGGCCCCAGTCGTCGAGGAGCTCGAGCGTGTGGGAGAGTGGACGCGCAGTCAGCTCGACCTCGTGCCCGCCGGCTTCCAGCCGCTCGACGAGCGGCCGGAGGACGAGCACGTGGGCCGTGTTCGTCAGGTCGATCCAGACGCGCACACCGGCGATCGTACTGCCCCTTCGAGACACGTCCCGGACCTAAAGTCGCCTGGCACCTGCCTGGCACCTGCCTGGCACCGGAGCTGAACAAACTCTCCCGCAATCCCTGCAAACAAGCGCGTTTGCGCTGTCACAAACTCCGAAAACGGTCTGCTATGCTCGCGCTGCATGGAGCCTGCCTCCCGTCCCTCGTTCAGCCCTGCCGGCGCAGGCGGCGTTCTGGTGGGGACGACGGCCACAGGCGTGGGCATCGGAGCGCTGATCGGCTGGGCCGCCGGATCGACCGGTCTCGGAGCGCTCGGGGGCGCCATCGTCAGCCTCCCGGCGGGAGTCTTCGCGGTGTACCGCCGTTACCGCGGGTACTTCACATGATGCGCCGCCCGGCGAATACGGCGCGCTCCAGCGGCTGCAAAGCCGCGCCGGGCCGCGTCCTCAGTCGCGTCCGTATGGCAAGCATACGAACGCTCCGCTTTCCGCTTCGGCGGTGGCCAAGCCACCGCGTCCGCTCTTTGGCCGGCTCCGTCGAGCCTACGCCGGCAGCGTCCTTGCCCGGCGGCGCTTTTCGCTCGCTGGAGCATCACCGTACCCACCGGGCGGCGCATTGATGGCCGGCGCCTTCTCGACACCTCGCGCCGTGCCCGAGCGGCGAATCCCGACGATCACGGGCGCCGTCGTCGTCCTGCTCGCGCTCCCGGTCGTCCTGGTCGGCGGTTTTTCGATTGCCGGCTGGGCCCTCGCCGCCGCCCTCTGGGCCGCAGCCGAGGTGCTCGGCCTCTGGCTGGCCCGCCGTGAGATCGGCGCCGACCACCTCAAGATGTCCGGGCTCGTCGCCCTCACCATGGCGTCGCGCGGGATCGGCGTGATGGTCGTCCTCCTCGCAGTCACGGTTGCGAACAAGAGCGTCGGGGTCTGCGCCGTCATCGTCTATGCCCTGGCCTACACGCTTTCGCTCGGCGTCTCGCTCATCGAGTACTTCACAGGCCCGGCGCACGGATGACCCGCCTGCTCGCAATCACGTTCGATCCCGCCGAGGAGTTCAAGCTCCACGACTGGATCCCGATTCACCTGGGGCCGCTCGACCTCTCGATCAACAAGGCCGTCGTCTACCTCGCGCTCGGATCGCTCCTGACCATCCTGATCGGGATCGTCCTGATGCGCACCCGGCTGGCCCTGCTCCCGAGCAAGCGGCAGACGATCGGCGAGGCGGTCTACGACATCGCCCAGACCCAGATCGCCGAGCAGGGGCTGCCGTCCAAGGCGATCGGCCGCTGGTTCCCGTACGTCGCGACCCTCTTCCTCTTCATCTGGACGGTCAACATCCTCGGCTTCCTGCCGCTGCCGTTCACCGGCGAGACCTGGCACGGCATCCCGACGTGGGGGATCTATGCCGCGACGTCGCAGCTCTCGGTCACGCTCGTGCTGGCCATCTTCAGCGTCGTCTTCACGCACGTGGAGGGGTTCCGCTGGAACAAGGGCAAGTACATGAAGAGCTTCATCCCGTCCGGCGTGCCGAAGGCGATGGTGGTGCCGATGGGCTTCCTCGAGGCCATCTCGCACTTCTTCCGGATCGTCAGCCTGAGCGTCCGACTCTACGCCAACATGCTCGCCGGCCACATGCTGATCCTCGTCTCGATCGGCCTGATCTTCATCCTCGGCGGCATCACCTTTTACATCGTCGTTCCGATCTCGTTCACGATCGGGATCGCGTTCTATCTGTTCGAAGTCGTGATCGTCGTCACCATCCAGGCGTTCATCTTCGCCGCATTGACAGCCATCTACATCGGCTCGGCCATCGAGCCGGCTCACTAGTGCACTAGGAAGGGGGAAGTTCGTGCTCACCACACTGTTCGCTATGACCGGGGACGTCGTCAAGGCCGCCAAGGCGCTCGGCTTCGGCCTGGGCATGGGTCTCGGCTCGCTCGGCGCGGGCATCGGCATCGGGACCGTGTTCGCCTCGATGATCCAGTCCGTCGCCAGGCAGCCGGAGTTGCGCGGAGAGCTCCAGGGAATCATGTGGCTCGGCTTCGCGCTCACCGAGGCAGTCGTGTTCTACGGCCTCGTCGGCGGATTCCTCGGGTTCGTTCTCGTCTCCAGCTGATGCTCGCAGCAACCAGCCCGCTCACGAAGATCATCCCGGGTCTGATGATCTGGACCCTGGTCTTCTTCTTCATCACGTTCTTCGTGCTGAAGCGGTACGCCTTCGGTCCGATCCAGAAGGTGATCGACGAGCGGCGGGAACGGATCCGGCAGTCGATCGAGGAGGCCGAGAAGGCGCGGACGGAGGCTCACAGCCTGCTCGAGGAGCACCGCAAGCTGATCGCGCAGGCGCGTGGGGACGCCGACCGCATCCTCGCCGAGGCTCGCCGCGTCGCCGACGCGCAGCGCGAGCGGGCCAGGGAGGAGACGGAGGCAGACCGCCAGCGCCGTCTCGAGGAGACCAAGCGGCTGATCGAGGCCGAAACCCACCGCGCCCTCGAGCAGATCAGGACCGAGGTCGCCGACCTCACGCTGATCGCGACGGAGCGGATCACCGGCAAGGTGCTCGACGACGAAGACCACAAGCGTCTGATCGAAGAGGCCGTCGAGGACCTCGACTTCTCGCTCCTGGAGGACCGTGCCCGTCGCTGAGCGCATGTACGCGCGCGCTCTCTTCGAGGCCGCACGCGACGGAGGGCGGCTCGAGGTCGTTCAGCAGGAGCTGTCCGAGTTCGTCGAGGCCGTTCGCCAGGTCCCGGAGCTGCGGGCGCTCCTACGCGATCCCCAGCTCGATCCGCGGGCGAAGATCTCGGCGCTGAAGGAGATCCTCGCCGGCGCGGACGAATTCGTCCGCAACTTCATCCTGCTCCTCACGGAGCGGGGTCGCGCGACAGAGCTCGAGGAGACGCGGCTCGAGTTCGACCGGCTCGTCGCGGCCGAGACCGGGCGCCTGTCGCTCGAGCTCGCCACCGCGGTCGAGCTGTCCGACGAGGAGGCGTACCGGATCGTCGAGCAGATCGAGAAGTCGAGTGGGCGAACCGTGGACGCGACGCGGCGAGTGGATCCGGACCTGCTCGGCGGAATCGTCCTCCAGGTCGGCTCACTCCGGCTCGACGCCAGCCTTCGCGGCCGCCTGGAGCGGTTGCGCCGCGAACTCCGAAACGGGGGAACCCAGGGTTCCCCCGTTGGCCCCCTCCTTAACACCTCGCTGCGGTCAGGCGATTCTCGCGCTGCGCCCGGGCAAAGCCCGGCTCCGCGCACGGAGACGAAGCGCTCGTCCCAGCACTCGAAAACAGAGGAGAAACCTTGAAACTCAGACCGGAAGAGATCACGTCCATCCTCAAGGAACGGATCGAGCACTTCGAGGTCGAGACCGACCTGTCCGAGGTCGGCACCGTGCTCCAGGTGGGAGACGGAATCGCGCGCATCTACGGGCTCGAGAACGCCGTCGCCCTGGAGATGCTGGAGCTCGAGCACGGAGTCGTCGGGCTCGCGTTCAACCTCGAGGAGGACAACGTCGGCGCAGCGCTCTTCGGTGAGTGGGAGCACGTGAAGGAAGGAGAGCCGGTCAAGCGCACGGGCCGGGTCGCGAGCGTGCCGGTCGGAGACGCGCTCCTCGGCCGGGTCGTGGATCCCCTCGGCCGGCCACTCGACGGGGTCGGTCCGATCGAAACCAGCGAGACCCGTCCGCTCGAGTTCAAGGCTCCCGGCGTCGTCGACCGGCAGCCCGTCAAGGAGCCGCTCCAGACGGGGATCAAGGCGATCGACTCGATGACGAACGTCGGCCGCGGCCAGCGCGAGCTGATCCTCGGCGACCGCTCGACGGGGAAGACCGCGATCGTCGTGGACACGATCCTGAACCAGCACGACCAGAACGTCGTCTGCATCTACGTGGCGATCGGCCAGAAGGCCTCGACGGTGGCCCAGGTCTACGAACGGCTCAGGGATGCCGGCGCGATGGAATACACCGTCATCGTCACCGCGCCCGCGAACGAAGCCGCGCCGATCAAGTGGATGGCCCCGTACGCAGGTTGCGCCATGGGCGAGCACGTCATGTTCAACGGCGGTCACGCGCTCGTGATGTTCGACGACCTGTCCAAGCACGCGGATGCCTACCGGCAGATGTCGCTGCTGCTTCGCCGCCCGCCTGGGCGCGAGGCTTTTCCGGGCGACGTCTTCTACCTGCACTCGCGGCTGCTCGAGCGCGCCTGCAAGCTCTCGGACGATTTCGAGCCCGTGGGCGGCGGCTCGCTGACGGCACTCCCGATCATCGAGACCCAGGCCGGCGACGTTGCCGCGTACATCCCGACGAACGTGATCTCGATCACCGACGGCCAGATCTACCTCGAGGCCGACCTGTTCTTCTCGGGCGTGCGGCCTGCGATCGACGTCGGCCGGTCCGTCTCCCGCGTCGGCTCGAGCGCGCAGACGAAGGCGATGAAGAAGGTCGCCGGCCGGCTCCGGCTCGACCTCTCGCAGTACCGGGAGCTCGAGGCGTTCGCCCAGTTCGGGTCGGAGCTCGACACGACCACGCAGAACGCGCTCGCGCGCGGGGAGCGGATGGTGGCGACGCTGAACCAGCCGCAGTACGACCCGTGGCCGATGGAGGAGCAGGTCGTCGCCCTCTACGCGGGCATCAACGGCTACCTGGACGACGTTCCCGTCGACCAGATCTCGCGGTTCCAGGACGAGTTGCGCGAGTACATGAAGACGGAGAAGTCGATCCTCGGCGAGATCCGCGATACGGGCGACCTCCCGGACGAGCTCGCCGAGAAGCTGAACGCCGCGATCGAGAAGTTCAAGGACACGTTCTCGGTCAAGGAGGAGGCGCCCGTAGCGGCGTAGCTCCCGATGGCAACCCTCCAGGACATCCGGCGGCGGATCCGGTCCGTCGCCAACACGCGGAAGATCACGAAGGCGATGGAGCTCGTCGCGGCAGCTAGGCTGCGCCGCGCCGAGGCTCGAATCACGCAGATGCGCGATTACGCCGACCGCATGCAGGAGCTGACCGCCGGGACGGCCCGCGCGGCTTCGTCCCTTCGCGGCCTGGCCCTGCTCCAGCAGCGCGAGGAGCAGACCGTTGCCGTGGTTCCCCTGACGGGCGACCGCGGACTGGCC
>JACDER010000297.1 GCA_013816275.1 Actinomycetota bacterium
AGCTTCCCCAGCTCGGACTCCATCGTGATCCGCTCCTTGGCGGGAAGGAGCGCAAGCTGCCCGTCCTCCTTGAGCCGGCGCAGGTCGTGCAGGCGCTCGATCCGCTCCGAGATCGTCTTCCAGTTGGTCAGCAGGCCGCCGAGCCAGCGCTGGTTGACGTAGGGCATGCCGACGCGCGCCGCCTGCCCGGCGACGGCGTCCTGCGCCTGCTTCTTGGTGCCGACGAAGAGCATCGTCCCGTTGCGCTCTGCGAGCTCCTTCGCGAATGCCTGCGCCTCGTTCAGGCGCTCCAGGGTCTGCTGCAAGTCGATGATGTAGATGCCGCTGCGGTCGGCAAAGATGAAGCGCTTCATCTTCGGATTCCAGCGTCGAGTCTGGTGCCCGAAGTGGACGCCTGCCTCGAGCAGCTCTCGCATTGAGACGGCGGACACGTGCTACCTCCCTTGGTTTGAACGGCGTGGCCGGCGGAGCCCGGACGGAACCCGTACACAAGCGCACGAGCACCCCCGTCCGGCCCGTTCCACCGGGTCGAAGGGTCGGTCGAATGCTACCGAACCACCTCCTCTGCCCGTCCCAGCGCGCCGGCGAGATCGGCCGGGAGCGGCGACGTCACGTCGATGGGAGCGCCGGTCAGCGGCTGCGTGAACGCAAGGCGCGTCGCGTGCAGGAATTGCCGTTCGAGACCGAGGTCGCCTGCGATCCCGTAGACGGGGTCACCGGAGATCGGCAGGCCGATCGCCTCGAGGTGGACCCTGATCTGGTGCGTCCTGCCGGTCTCGAGCCGCACCCGTAGGAGGGTGCGCGCCGCGAGCAGCCGTTCGACCTCGAAGTGCGTGACCGCAGCCCGCGGCGTCACCGAATCGAGCGAGTGCCGCGTCGGATCGTGGCGATCACGGCCGATCGGAGCCTCGATCCGGCCGGTCCGGGACCCTGGGCGCCCGCGCACGAGCGCGAGGTATTCCCGCTCGAGGGCGCGCCTGCGGACGACAGCCTGCATCGCGCGATGGGCTTCGGCGGAGCGCGTGACCACGAGCAGCCCGGACGTGTCGCGGTCGAGCCGGTGGACGATCCCGGGCCGTCCTTCCTCGCCACCCGCGATGCCGCGGTCGAGCAACCCGTGGACGAGCGTCCCGTGCGCCTGTCCGGCGGTCGGATGGACCACGACACCGGCCGGCTTGTCCACGACGAGCAGATCCGGGTCCTCGTAGACGACGTCGAGCGGGACCTCCTCGGGCGCCAGTTCCTCCGGCTCGAGGATCGAGGTGTCCGCCTCCACGGTTTCCCCGCCGGCGAGCTTCACGCTCTTCGGCCGCAGGCTCCCATCGACCCGCACTGCCCCGGCGGCAAGGAGCCGCTCGGCCGCCGCACGCGAACCGATCTCGGCCCGGTCGGCCAGGAAGCGGTCGAGCCTTGCCCCCGCCGCTTCGCTAGGAACGCGTAGCCGAAGCGTTGGTGACGTGCCGCCTGCGCGGCTCGCGGTCGGTGAAGAGGAGGATCAGGAAGAGGATCACGACGCCGATGACGATGAAGCTGTCGGCGAGGTTGAACGCCGGCCAGTACCGGAAGTCGAGGAAGTCCGTGACATGGCCCAGCCGCACCCGGTCGATCAGGTTCGAGACGCTTCCCCCGATCACGAGCCCCAGCGCAGCGGGGAGGATCGGATGGCGGGCCCCCGACCGGGCGAAGAAGAGCAGCATCCACCCCACCGCGAACGAGGTCAGGACGATCACGACCGCCGTCGCGCTCGAGAAGAGGCCGAAGGCGATCCCGGAGTTCTGGACGTGGTGGATCGAGAGCGGCCCTGCGACGTGAATCCCTTCGTCCAGAGCGAGGTGGTTGGAGACGACGATCTTGGTGAGCTGGTCGGCCCCCAGCGCGGCGAGAGCGACGGCGGCGAGCCCGATCCACTGCCACAGGCCGGCGCCGAGCGAGCGCTCGGCCACCGAGACGGGCGCCAGCGCATCGGTCGTCGAGCCCATGCGGACCTCGACGGGCATCGGCCGCCTCGCCGGCTCCGTCACGCCGGCTCCCCGATCCGCTTGCAGTCGATGCACAGGGTCGCGTACGGAAGCGCCTCGAGCCGCTCGGGTGGAATCTCCTTCCCGCAGTTCACGCAGATACCGAACGTACCAGCTTCGATCCGTTCGAGCGCCTCGTCGATCGCGGTCAGGACGTGGCTGGAGTTCTCCTCCAACGTCTCGTCCAACTCCTGATCGAGCGTGACGGCCGCACTGTCGGCCAGATGGTTGTCGGGGGCCATCTCGTCGTCGTTGTCGGGATGCTCGTCCTGGATGTACTGCATCGCTTCTGCGACGCGCTTCCGCTCTTCGAGCAGCACGGTACGGAAATGGTCGACGTCGACGGGACTCATCGGGACGCGCTCTTTCTGAGCCTCGACTCCGCCTCTTCGGCGGTGATGCCATCTGCTGCGACGAGCTTCTCGCGGCCCGTGTGGCCGGCCACGACGCTCAGGTTCCGGCGCGGGAGCGAGAGCGTCTCCGCCAGGAGGCGAAGCGCCGCGTCATTCGCACGGCCCCGTTC
>JACDER010000298.1 GCA_013816275.1 Actinomycetota bacterium
CCTGATACCCGTCGTGGACGACCCGCGCGCCGGCGAGCTGCCCCTTCGCCTCGGTCAGCTGGACGGTCTTCACCCCGAGCCCGCCGCGCCCCTTGCATGGGTAGTCCGAGACCGGAGTGCGCTTGCCGTAGCCGTTCTCGGTCACGACCAGGAGGCCCGCGTCGAGCGCGGCGATCCCGGCGGCGATCACCTCGTCATCCTTCCGGAGCTTCATTCCGCGGACGCCTCCGGTCGCACGGCCCATCGGCCGCGCCTCGCGCTCGTTGAAGCGAATCGCCTGGCCCTTGCGCGAGACGAGCAGGATGTCCTCCTCGCCGTTCGAGTGGAAGACGTCGACGAGCTCGTCGTCCTCGCGCAGGTTGATCGCGATGATCCCGTCGGCGCGCAGAGGAGTGTTGTAGTCCTGGAACTTGCTCTTCTTGACAACGCCCTTCCTCGTCGCCAGCGTGAGGAACTCGGCCTCGCTGAAGTCGCGCGTCGCGATGACGGCGCGGATCTTTTCGTCCTGGGCGAACGGCAGCAGGTTCACGGCCGCGCGGCCCTTGGACTGCCGGGAGCCGAGCGGAAGCTCGTGCACCTTCAGCCGGTAGACCTTGCCGACGGTGGTGAAGAACAGGATGTAGTCGTGCGTGGAGGCGACGAAGAGGTGCTGGATGTAGTCCTCCTCCTTGAGGTCCATGCCCATCACGCCGATGCCGCCACGCCGCTGCTCGCGATAGGTGGTCACGGGTAGCCGCTTGATGTAACCCGAGAGCGTGATCGCAATGACCATGTCCTCTTCGGCGATCAGGTCCTCGAGCTCGAACTCTCCCTCCGCCGCCACGATCTCGGTTCGCCGGTCGTCTTTGCGGCCGTAGACCTCCTTCACCTCGAGCAGCTCCTCGCGGACGATCCCGTCGATCCGGGCCACGTCGCCGAGGATCGCCCGCAATTCGGCAATCCGCTCCTGGAGGTCCTTGTGCTCGTCCTCGATCCGCTTGCGCTCGAGACCCGTCAGGCGCTGGAGCCGCATCTCGAGGATCGCCTGAGCCTGGATCTCGCTGAGCTCGAACGTCTCGATCAGGCCCGTGCGCGCCTCGTCGGCGTCCGCAGAGGCGCGAATGAGACCGATCACCGCATCGAGGTTGTCGAGCGCCTTGAGGTAGCCCTCGAGGACGTGCGCGCGCGCCTCGGCACGACGGAGCTCGTACTTCGACCGCCGGGTGACGATCTCGCGCTGGAAGTCGAGGTAGTGCTGGAGCTGGTCGCGCAGCGGGAGCGTCCGTGGCACGCCTTCGACCAGCGCGACCGCGTTGTAGCCGAAGGTCGACTGGAGCGCCGTGTGCTTGAACAGCTTGTTCAGGACGACCTGTGGGATGGCCTCGCGCTTGATGTCGATCTGGATCCGCATCCCCGACTTGTCGGAGTGGTCCTTGACGTCGGAGATTTCCGGCAGCGTCCCGTCGCGAACGAGGTCTGCGATCTTCTTGATCACACCCTCGTCGCCGCCCTTCTTGACGGTGTACGGAAGCTCGCTGACGATGATCGCCGTCTTGCCGCCGCGCAACTCCTCCACGTGGGCGCGCGCGCGAACGACGATGCGGCCGCGGCCGGAGCGGTACGCCTCCTTGATCCCCTCGCGGCCGAGGATGATCCCGCCGGTCGGGAAGTCGGGGCCTTTGATGTGGCGGGTCAGCCGCTCGACGTCGATCGTCGGCTCGTCGATCATGGCGACGAGCGCGTCCACGACCTCGCCCAGGTTGTGGGGCGGCATGTTGGTCGCCATCCCGACCGCGATCCCGGACGAGCCGTTGACCAGGAGGTTCGGGAAGCGCGAGGGGAGGACCTCGGGCTGACGCTTGGTCTCGTCGTAGTTGGGAACGAAGTTGACGGTGTCCGCGTCGATGTCGCGCAGCATCTCGGCCGCCATCCGCGCCATCCTGGCTTCGGTGTAGCGGTACGCGGCCGCCGGGTAGCCGTCGATGTTGCCGAAGTTGCCCTGGCCGTCGACCATCGGGTAGCGCATCGAGAACGGCTGGGCCAGGCGGACGAGCGTGTCGTAGATCGCGCTGTCGCCGTGCGGATGGTAATTCCCCATCACCTCTCCGACGACGCGGGCGCACTTGATCCGCGCGCGGCCGGGCTGGAGGCCGAGCTCATGCATCGTGTACAGGATCCGGCGGTGCACCGGCTTCAGCCCGTCGCGCACATCCGGCAGCGCCCGGGAGACGATGACCGACATTGCGTAGTCGAGGAAGCTCGAGCGCATCTCCGCTTCGAGCTCGCGCGACTCGATGCGACCAGGCCCTAGTGGTTCAACCGTGGACATTCGTTACACGTCCAGGAAGCGGACGTCCTTGGCGTTCTTCTCGATGAACTCACGGCGCGGCTCGACCTGACCCGCCACAGGGGAACCCAGGGTTCCCCCGTGAGCCCCCTCCTTAAACATCGAGGAACCTCACATCCTTCGCGTTTTTTTCAATGAATTCCCTTCTGGGTTCGACCTGATCGCCCATCAACGTGGAAAAGACCTGATCAGCGGCGGCCGCATCTT
>JACDER010000299.1 GCA_013816275.1 Actinomycetota bacterium
CTGGTACGGCTTGAGCACGTGGATGCCGCCCGCGGGCAGGAACCAGAGCACGGCGGTCACCGCGAGCGCTGCGCCGAGCCCGAGCGCGGTCAGATGCGTCCACCGCGCACCGGCCACGAACAGCGCTCCCGCGATCGCGACGGAATAGACGAGCGCGGTTCCGAGATCGGGCTGGACGAAGACGAGCAAGATAGGAATCAGGCCGAGCCCCACCGTCGCCCCGGTCGTCCTCCACTCGTCCAGCCGCTTGGCCCGGTCGGCGAGGAACGCCGCCAGGAACAGGATGAAGAGAAGCTTCCCGAACTCGGAGGGCTGGAAGCGGAAGAACCCGAGCTCGATCCAGCGCCGCGATCCCCTGGCCGCCGCGCCGACGAGGATGACAATCACCATCGCACCCGTCATCACGCCGTACACCCACCACTTGTACCGGCGGTACACCGCGGGATCGACGATCAGCGCGACGATGAACGCGAGCGAGCCGAGCAGCGCGAAGATTCCCTGCCGGATCAGGTAGTGGTTCGGGTCGCCGTCGACGTCGTGGCTCGTGATCCCCGAGATCGCCCAGAGCCCGACGGCGACGAGCGCGGCGACGGCGCCGAGCAGGAGCCAGTCGAGATCGCGCAACGACCACGTGAGGCCCTCGCGCTCGTCGCGCGCCCGCAGCCCGATCCTGGTGACGTACTCGACCATCAGTCGGTCTGGCTCCGGCCGGGAACGACGAAGTTGGTGGAGCCGACGTGGAAGTACTTCTTGAAGACCCGAAGGGCAGCCGGGGCTGCCGCGACCCCGCCGTGACCGCCGTTCTCGATCAGCGCGCAGACGACGAGCTCGGGGCTCTCGATCGGCCCGTAGCCACACCACCACGACTGGTTGACGGTCGTCGCATCCTTCCAGCCCGGCAGCGTGATGACCTTCTCCGCCGTCCCCGTCTTCCCGGCGATATTGATGGGGAAGTTGCCGAAGACCGCGGTCGCCGTTCCGGAGCTACCGTGAGTCGCGAGGTACAGGCCGTCGCGCACGGCGGCGAGCGCGCCCGGATCGACGCCGACGTCCTGGGAAGATGGCGTGAAGCGCCGCAGAACCACCGGCGGGCTGTCGTTGACGCTCTGCTCCACGTCCGCCGCGATGTGCGGAGTGACGAGCTTGCCGCCGTTCGCGATCATCGCGTAGACACGTGCGAGCTGGAGCGGCGTGAGCTGGAGGTCCTTCTGGCCGATCGCCAGCTGGATGGAGTCACCGGGCTTCCAGAGGCGATCGACCCGCCACTGCTTCGGATCGGTCTTCTTCGTGAACGTGCGCTTGCGCCATTCGGGCGTCGGCAGCAGCCCCTTCGCTTCACCGGGGATGTCGACGCCTGTGTAACGGCCGATGCCGAACCGACCGGCCCAGGCCTGGAGTGGGTGGCCGCGGTCCGGAGGCAGATTGAAGAAGTCGTAGCCCAGTTGGTAGAAGTAGGTGTCGCAGGAGGCCTCGAGCGCGGTCATGAGCGTCATCGGCTGGTTCACGCTGGGATCCCAGTTCTTGAACTTGCCGTGCGAGACGACGTTCCCCGCCGAGTCGCGCACGTAATACACGCCGGTGCAGTCGAGCGTGTCGTACGGAGAGATGATGTGCTCCTGCATCGCCGCGATAGCGGTGATCGGCTTGAACGTCGAGCCCGCGGGATAGAGGCCCCCGATCGCGCGATCGAGCGCCGGCGTGTTCTTCTTCTCGGAGGTCTTCGGCGAGAGACCGGCGGCGTCGAGCCGCTTCGAATCCACGCGCCCGACGAACACGCTCGGCTTGAAGGTGGGATAGGAGGCGAGCGCACGGATGGCCCCGTTCCGCGGGTCGAGCGCGACGATCGCTCCTCCGTTCGAAGCCCAGCAGCCGAAACAGCCGTCTTGGTGCGCGAGCCTGATCCCGTACTTGATCGCCCGTTCCGCCGCCTGCTGGAGCTCGAGATCGAGCGTGAGGCGGAGCGTCGAGCCGGCCTGGGGCTGCATCCGCGGCTTGAACGCGCCGCGCGGGCGCCCCTGCGCATCGACTCGGAGCTGCGCGAGACCGGCATGCCCGCGCAGGTAGCTGTCGTAGACCGACTCGACACCCCCCTGCCCGATCCGATCACCGGCGCGGTAGTCCCCGGTCTTGTACTGCTTCTCCTTCAGCTGCTCCGGAGAGATCTCGCCGACGTGACCGACGATGTGCGCGGCGAGCGCCTGAAACGGGTAGTGGCGGAGCGTGGTCGAGTGCACGTCCACGCCTCTGAACTCGTCCTGGTGCTCCTGGATGTAGCTCGCCTGCGGCCGGTGGACGCCGCTCTTGATCGTGACGGGCGTCAGCGGATCACCGACTCGCCCCCTGAGGAGCGAGACGACTTGCCGGGGCGTCATCTTGAGGACGGTCGCGAGCCGCCGCAGCTCGGCCAGCTGGCGGCTCCACGTCTTGGGCAGATCCTGCGGCCAGATGCGGACGATCGTCCCGGGAGCGTTGGTGACGATCGGCCGGCGGTGCCAGTCCACGATCGGTCCACGCGGCGCCTCGATC
>JACDER010000067.1 GCA_013816275.1 Actinomycetota bacterium
AGACTCCGAGGGACACGGCACTCACCGCAACTCCTGCGCCGACCGCGGCCCAGGCCCAGAACCAGCCACAGCCGGCGAGATGCCGTTGCCGCGGAGCCGGCGCGGCGTCCATTACGCGGCCGCGGCCACCTTCGGCAGCACCTCGCGCAGGAACTGACCGGTGTACGAGCCCTCGACCTCGGCGACCTCCTCGGGCGTCCCGACGGCGACCACTTCTCCGCCGGCCTCGCCGCCTTCCGGCCCGAGATCGACGACCCAGTCGGCCTGCTTGATCACGTCCAGATTGTGCTCGATCACGAGCACGGTGTTCCCGGCGTCGACGAGTTTCTGCAGTACCTCGAGCAACTTCTCGACGTCGGCGAAGTGCAGGCCGGTCGTCGGCTCGTCGAGGATGTAGAGCGTTCTACCGGTCGCGACCTTGCTGAGCTCCTTCGCCAGCTTGACGCGCTGGGCCTCGCCGCCGGAGAGCGTCGTCGCCGGCTGCCCGAGCTTGATGTAGTCGAGGCCGACGTCGTGCAGCGTCTGAAGGCGGCGCCGCAGCTTCGGGATCTTGGCGAAGAAGCGGAGCGCCTCCTCGACCGACATCTCGAGCACGTCGGCGATCGACTTGCCCTTGAAGCGCACCTCGAGCGTCTCGCGGTTGTATCGCCTGCCGTGGCACGTCTCGCAGGGGACGTAGACGTCCGGCAGGAAGTGCATCTCGATCTTGATCGTCCCGTCGCCCTTGCAGGTCTCACAACGACCGCCGCGGACGTTGAAGGAGAACCGCCCAGGCTTGTAGCCGCGCACTTTGGCCTCCGGCGTGAGCGAGTACAGGTCGCGGATCGACGTGAACAGGTCCGTGTACGTGGCCGGGTTCGATCGGGGCGTGCGTCCGATCGGTGACTGGTCGATCTCGATCACCTTGTCGTAGCACTCGATGCCGTCGACCGACTCGTGCTCGCCCGGCTTCACCCGCATCCGGTGGAGGCGGTTTGCGAGCGACTTGTAGACGATCTCGTTCACGAGCGTGGACTTGCCGGAGCCGGACACGCCGGTGACGCAGATGAACCGGCCAACCGGGAACTCGACGTCGATCCCCTTCAGGTTGTGCATCGTCGCCCCGCGCACCCAGAAGGCGCCGTTGTCGTGTGCGCGCCGCTCCGGGACGGCGATCTGGCGCTTGCCCGACAGGAACTGCCCCGTGATCGAGTCCGGGTTGCGCGCCACCTTCTGCGCCGGGCCTTCCGCGATGACGTGCCCGCCGTGCTCGCCTGCGCCGGGCCCGATGTCGACGAGATGGTCGGCCGCGCGCATCATCTGCTCGTCGTGCTCGACCACGAGCACGGTGTTGCCGAGGTCGCGGAGCCGCTCCAGCGTGCCAATCAGTCTCGTCTGGTCGCGCTGGTGCAAGCCGATCGAGGGCTCGTCCAGGATGTAGAGCACGCCGACCAGCTGCGAGCCGATCTGGGTCGCGAGACGCAGGCGCTGGGCCTCGCCTCCCGAGAGCGTGGCCGCCGCCCGGTCGAGCTGGAGGTACCCGACGCCCACGTTGTCGAGGAACATGAGCCGCTCGCGGATCTCCTTCAGGATTCGCGCGCCGATCAGCCGCTCGACCTCGGTCAGCTCGAGCGAGTCGACGAACTCGATCGCACGCGAGACCGACATCTTCGTGAACTGGTGGATGTTCCTTTCGCCGACGGTGACCGCGAGCACCTCCGGCTTGAGCCGGGCGCCGTTGCAGGCCGGGCACGGCCGGAAGCTCATGTACTCCTCGATCCGCTCGCGCTGCTGGGAGGAGTCGGTCTCCTTGTAACGCCGCTCGAGGCTGGGGACGATCCCCTCGAACGCGAGCATGTACGAGCGCCGGCGGCCCATCCGGTTGCGGTACTGGACGTAGACCTTCTCCCCCTTCGTCCCGTAGAGGAAGAGGTTCTGGTGCTCCTCGGACAGCTCGGACCAGGGGCAGTCAAGGTCGATCTCGTACCGGTCGGCGATCGCCTGGATCACCGACTCGTAGAAGCTCGAGTTGCCGACCGACCAAGGAACCAGGGCGCCTTCTCCGACAGAGAGGGTCGGGTCGGGAACGAGCAGATCAGGGTCGATCTCCTGCTGGGCCCCGAGCCCGGTGCAGCGAGGGCAGGCGCCGTGCGGCGAGTTGAAGGAGAAGATCCGCGGCTGGAGCTCGGGGAGCGAGACACCATGGTCGGGGCATGCGAACTTCTCGCTGAACGTCATCGGCTCGCCGTCCTCGACGTCGATCACGACGAGGCCGTCCGCGAGCGCGACCGCGGTCTCGATCGATTGCGCGAGCCGCGTGCGCAGGTCCGGCTTCATCCGTAGCCGGTCGACGACGACCTCGATCGTGTGCTTGAACTTCTTGTCGAGCTCGATCGGCTCCTCGAGCAGCCGCTGCTCTCCGTCCACCTTCACCCGCGTGAAGCCGTCGCGGCGCAGCTCCTCGAGCACGTCCTTGTACTCGCCCTTTCGGTCGCGTACGACGGGGGCGTTGACCGTGAACCGTGTCCCGTCCTCGAGCCGCAGCGCCTGGTCGACGATCTGCTCGAGGCTCTGGCCCTTGATCGGCTTCCCGCAGACGGGGCAGTGGGGATGGCCTACCCGCGCGTACAGGAGGCGGAGGTAGTCGTAGATCTCGGTGACCGTTCCGACCGTCGAGCGAGGATTGCGGGAGGTCGTCTTCTGGTCAATCGAGATCGCAGGCGAGAGGCCGTCGATCGAGTCGACGTCGGGCTTCTCCATCATCTGGAGGAACTGGCGCGCGTACGCCGACAGGCTCTCCACGTAGCGGCGCTGCCCCTCGGCGTAGATCGTGTCGAACGCGAGGCTGGACTTCCCAGAGCCCGACAGGCCGGTGATGCACACGAGGGCGTGCCGCGGCAGCCGGACCGTGACGTCCTTCAGATTGTGCTCGCGGGCACCATGAACGACCAGCTCTTCGCGGGGCATGAGGGCAATTGTAGTGACCGAACACATGTTCGTCCAGAGCCTCTCAAACGGTTCGGACGGCGCCAGGTTTCGCTAGCTTCCGAACGGCAAGAACTGGTCGAATGAGGCAAACCGTCCGCCGTGCCTTCGTCTCGTCGGCGATCTTCGTCGGGGTTGTAGTGCTCGCGCTCGCCCTCTGGAAGATCCGGCTGCTGCTCGCACTTTTGTTCTTCGGCTTCATCATCGCAGCGGCCATGAGGCCGGGTGTCGCCTTTCTCCACGATCGGCTGCGCATCCCGCGCATCGCGGGGATCCTCCTGCACTACGCCGGCCTGGTCGGCCTCTTTGCGCTGCTCCTGTACTTTGTCGTCCCGACCGCCAAGCATCAGATCGCAGCGGCCGTACCGACGTCGCAGTCGGAGCTCAACCAGGCGACCAAGCACTCCAAGGGGATCAAGCACGAGATCCTCAGGGGGATCCAGAAGCGGCTCAAGAACCTCCCCTCGGCCAGGGACATCGCCAGCTCGGCTCTCGACATCGGCCTCCGCGCCTTCGAGATCGCGATCGGGATCTTCTTCATCTTCGCCAGCGCCGCGTACTGGATCTTCGAACGCGACCGGGCCGAGCGCGTCGTCCTTTCTCTGTTACCCAGACCGCACCGGAAGGTGGTGCGGGATACCTGGAACCTGATCGACCTCAAGCTGGGGGCTTTCGTCCGCGGGCAGCTCGTGCTCGTCGGGCTCGTCGCCACCGTGCTCTCCCTTGCCTTCTGGGCGGTGGGGCTGAAGTTCTGGTTGCTGGTCGGGATCTTCGCCGGTCTCGTCGAGCTGATTCCGGTCGTCGGTCCCCTGGCAGCCGGGGCGGTTGCGGTGGGCGTCGGCTTCACCGATTCCTGGCAGAAGGCGCTCGTCGCGGGGCTGATCGTGCTGGTCGTGCGCCTGCTCGAGGACTACGTCGTGATCCCCAAGATCCTTGGAGAGGCGGTCGGGCTGACGCCGCTGACCGTGCTGTTCTCGGTTGCGGCCGTCGCCTGGCTGTTCGGCGGCTTCGCGATCATCCTCGCGATCCCGTTGGTTGCCGTGCTCGCCACGATCGTGGACGTGCTGGTGTTCGACAAGAATCCGGCCGAGGAGGAGGTCCCATCGGTGTTATTCCCGGCGAAGGAGGCGGAGACTTAGGTGCCTAGGCGGCCTTGCGCCGGCGGCCGAAGATCAGGCCGCCGAGCGTGAAGCCGAGCCCGAAGGTGCCGATCGCGAACGCGCCGATCGCGAACGCCTTCCGGAAGGTCGAGAGGCGCTGCCAGCGGCCGATCGCCTCCTGCTCCTCGGTCGTCAGCGGCTCGCCGCGGCGCTGCTTGCGGAGGGCGCCTCCTGCTCTGATCCCCAGGTACAGGTCGTCGAAGACCTCAGCGGACTCGTCTACCACGAATCCGAGTCTATAGCCTGCCCCGGTCGTGACGACCCGGGTTCTCCATCTCTCCGACCTCCACTTCGGAGCCGGCCGGGACGCCGAGATCCAGCTCGGCTTGACGGTGCTCGTGGAGCGGGTCGAGCCCGAGCTGATCGTCGCCAGCGGTGACCTCACACACCGGGCGAAACGCCGACAGCACGAGGATGCCGCCGGCTTTCTACGCTCGCTCGGCCCGCCGCTCCTCGCTGTCCCGGGCAACCACGACATCCCTTGGAGCTTTCCGCACCGGCTCGTCCGCCCGTTCTCCGAGTTCGAGCGCGTGTGGCAGACGACCGAGCCGCTGTTCCAGTCTCCGACGCTCCAGGTCGTGGGCCTCAACTCGGCGCGGCCGTGGCGCCACCAGTCCGGCGGAATCCGGAGCGGGCAGCTGGACCGTGCACGCGAGCTCTTCGACTCCGCCCCCGAGGGGGCGCTTCGCGTGGTCGTGCTCCATCACCACCTGATCGGGGCCCCCTGGCGCTCGCGCAAGAAGCCGGTCGCGCACCGCAACGCCGTGCTCGCCGGGCTCGTCGACGCCGGAGCCGAGTTGATCCTGGCCGGGCATATCCATCAAGCGGCCGTCAGCGGGCGCCATGAGTTCGAGGTGATCGAGGGCGACATGCGGGGAGTGACCGTCTCGATCGCGCCCGGCCTCGGGCAGCCGCGCCCCAGCCGGCGAGGCGAGGCGCGCGGTGCCCATACTTACACTGTAAGCACGGAGGAGATCGAGGTGCTGACCCACGTGTGGGGGGGCGGGGACTGGGAGCTGACCGGGATCAGGCGCTTCGCCCGCGGCCGCCACGCGCTTTCTTCGCCGCGTCGCTGATCCCGAACATCGCGCCCCCGCGGGTCCCGACCCAGATCCAGCCGCGCCAGACAGCGGGCGTCGATTCGATGCAAGCCGAGTCGACCTCGAGCGACCAGAGCTCGGGCGGTCGTTGCCCCTCCTTCGAGACGTCGTATGCGTGGAGGACGCCGGAGCAGTCGCCCTGGATGAGCACGTTGTCGATGACCACAGGCGAGGCCCAGGTCGGCCCGGGCAGCGGAATGCGCCAGCGCACCGCTCCCGTCTTCCGGTCCACGCCCAGGAGGCCGCCGGCGTTGATCGCGACGTACAGCATCCCGCGGTCGAGAGCCGGCGTAGACCAGATTCCCCCCGATTCTTCGAACCCGGTCTCCGTGACCGGGACCGACCAGACTTCGGGATCCCCCTTGCGGAACGGGTTGAGCTTCATCAGCTGCCCGACCTGCTTCGAGCGATCGTCGTACTTCTCCAGCTCGCTGGCCACGTAGAGGAAGCCCTTGTCGTCGATCACGACCGAGGCGTCGGTGTCGTCGCCGGTCCAGAAGCGGAAGACCCGGCTCGCGTGCGTCCCACCGTGCAGCACGTCGCGGATGTTCCACCCCTGCACGAGCCCCGCCGAGTTGGCGAAGTAGACGATCCCGTTCCGGTACGCGACCGAGTTCTCGATCGAGAAGGCATCGGTCGGGAAGTCGGCGGCGAGCTGGTCGTCCCAGGCGGGGACGGTGAGGACGATCGTCGGATCGACCGTCACCCGGCCGTGGTCGTACCCCCGGTTCAGCTTGACGACGTAGAACCAGGAGTTCTCACCGCCCTCGAGCAGGTAGTCGCCCACGACGAGCGCGGCGCCGTCCCAGTCGTTGTTCCAGTGCTTGTACGGGACGCTCGTCTCGGCATTCATCGACCAGAGCACGGTCGGCTCGGGACGGTCGGTCGCGATGATCCGGAAGTCGTTGTCGCGCGAGCCCGCGTAGTAGAGCGGGTAGCCGTCCGGATCGGAGGTCGCCGAGCCCTTCGCCAGGTCTCCCGTGACCAGATCGGGCTTGATCGGCGTGCCGGTGAGGGCGTTCAGGAAGTGGTAGTGGTCGTCATACGCCCCGAAGCGAAGCTCGAGGAGCCCGCTCTTCTTGTGCGGGATGACGTTCGGCTGGCCCGTCCAGCCCGTTCCGCACCAGGTCGAGGTCCCGTGCTCGTCGGCCGACTCGGCGCACATGCCCCCTGACGTCGGATAGCGCCACCTCACCACCGGGTGGCGCGGCACGGGGCCTTCGCCGTAGTACGTGCGGGTCAGGTTCCCGCGGAACGTCGTGAGGCCGGGAACCTTCGGGTTGATCGCACCCTTGATCGCCGCCGGTTGCGCCGGCTTGTGGTGCTTCGGGTGCTTCGTCGCCGCGTGCCCGGAGGAACCACCCGTCGTGAGCGCGATCGCGCTTGCGATTCCAACCGCGAGCAATCCGAGCAGCCCGAGAGCGACTGTACGACGCATGACGATCTGCCGGCGGCGGCCCTGCCGGCGAAGCTCGCGCTCGGCGCGACGCTCGCGCACGGCGGGTTCGCCCGCTCCAGGCCAGTCGGTCACACGTCAATTGTGCGGGAAGGCGCGGCCGGATCAGCAGCCGAACCATTCGAGACATCCTCAGAGCGAGTGCAGGACGTATGCCTCGATCGGAGCTTCCTTGCCCTTGACCAGTAGCTCGGGCAGCCGCTCGAGCACGGCTCCGTCGGGGAGCCGGCCGGCTGTTTCGGCCCCGACGACGACGCGGCCGACCGGCGCTCTTCCCTCGAGCCTTGCCGCGAGATTGACGGTGTCGCCGAACACGTCGTGCTTGCGATGGCCCCGCGCGCCGCCGACGACCCCTGTGTGCGCCTCGCCGCTATTGATGCCGACGCGGAAACGGGGCCAGTCCTCATGTCCCTCAGCGACGCTCTCAACCACTGACTGGAGCAACAGACCGGCGCTGGCAGCCTGGGCGGCATGGTCCGGCTGGTTGCCTTCCTTGTTGAAGACCACCATGATCGCGTCGCCGATCAACTGGTGCACTTCGCCGCCCGCGTCC
>JACDER010000300.1 GCA_013816275.1 Actinomycetota bacterium
GTACGCGCGCAAGCGTGGCCTCGACGTTCTGGCCACGATCCTCTCGCAGGCCTACGTCGCCGACGACTTCGCCTATCTCGCCCGGACGCCGGCCACCGCGGGGAAGCTGGCCCTAGAGAAGGCGGGAAAGACGATCGACGACGTCGAACGCGTGGAGCTGAACGAGGCGTTCGCATCTGTCGTCTTGCACTCGACCACGATGCTGGGCGCCGACCCGGAGCGCGTCAACGTGAACGGTGGAGCCGTCGCGCTTGGCCATCCGATCGGCGCGTCCGGCGCCCGGATCGTAGGCACGCTCGTGCACGAGCTGCGCCGGAACGGCGGTGGGCTCGGCCTGGCCGCGATCTGCTCCGGCGGCGGCCAGGGCGACGCGCTGCTCCTCGAGGTCTGACCGGGTGACGCTCGACCACGTCCTGGTCGTCGGCGCGGGCCAGATGGGCGGCGGCATCGCCCAGGTCGTCGCCGCCTCTGGCCGTCGCGTCTCCCTCTACGACGCACTTCCGGGCGCGACCGAGCGCGGGCTCGCGACGATGCGGAGGAGCCTCGAGAAGCTCGCCGAGAAGGGCGGAGCGGATCCCGACGAGGTGCTCGCGCGCGTCGAGACGGTGGACGATCTCGTCGCCGCCGACCTGATGATCGAGGCGGTGGTCGAGGACACCGACGTCAAGGAGGACATCTTCAGGCGGGCCGACTCGGCCCTGCCCGAGGAGGCGATCCTCGCGTCCAATACGTCCTCGATCCCGATCAGGACGCTTGCCGCCGCTACCGCGCGGCCCGATCGCGTGATCGGGATGCACTTCTTCAATCCCGTCCCGGTGCTGCAGCTGGTCGAGATCGTGCGCGGTCATGAGACCTCGGACGAGACGGCGGAGGCGATCACCGAGCTCGCGCGCGAGCTCGGCAAGACACCCGCGGTCGCGAACGACTTCCCCGGCTTCGTCTCCAACCGGATACTGATGCCGTTCATCAACGAGGCCGTGTGGGCCCTGCATGACGGCGTCGCCGAGGCGGAGGCGATCGACACGATCGCGAAGCTCGGGTTCGCCCATCCGATGGGGCCGCTCGCCCTCGCCGACCTGATCGGTCTCGACACGTGCGTCGCGATCATGGAGGTGCTACGGGACGGGCTCAACGACGACAGATACGCCCCCTGCCCTCTGCTCCGGCAGTACGTCGGAGCCGGACGGCTGGGGCGGAAGTCAGGGCAGGGCTTCTACTCGTACGAGGTAGAGCGTCCAACGGAATGACCACGCGCCGCCCAGCGCGGCCGGGCGGCCCGTGCTTCGTTTCGTTAGGCGCTATAAGCGTCTCTGACGAGCGACTGGAAGTGGGCGATCAGGCGCTCGCTCGCGGGCAGCAGGCGCCCGTGCTCGACGAGGCCGGAGCGCATTCCCCGCTGTACGGACTCCACGAGCTCGCGGTCCTCGGCTCCGACCTGCGCGTCGAACGCGATCAGCTCTTCCCGCTCCTCGGCCGGCACCTCTGATCCGAAGAAATAGTCGAAGAACCCTTCGGTTCGGTCGGGCCCGGACGGGACCGCCGGTCCGATGGACAGGTTCGGCCCGCCCGGAAAGACGTTGATGCGCGTGTTCGGCCACAGGAAGTGGAACTGGCACGACCCGTCGCCGTTTCGCGCTCGAGCGTGCTGGCTCGAAGACCAGTCGGCGGTCTCGAGCTCGTACCGGTCGGGATGCACGTCGACCGCCCGGCTGAAGTCCGGATGGGCGGTCGGGCAGTGGTAGCACTCGAGGTAGTTCTCGATCACGACCTTCCAGTTCGCCTCGAGCCCGTAGTCGATGCGGCGGTCGAAGGCCAGCGCGTCCAGGTCGATCCCGCCTGCGGCCAGCGCCTCGGGAATCCCTGAAGCAACTTCGGCGAGCGGCGGACCCTCGGGCTCCGGATTGACGAAGATCAGCGGGCCTAGCGTCTCCAGGCGGAGCGGGACGAGCGAGAGACCGGCCGGGTCGAAGCCCGGCTCGCGCTCCGAGCGCGGTGCGGCGATCAACGAGCCGTCGAGGCCGTACGTCCATGCGTGGTAGTGGCACTGCAGCGTGTTCCGGTTTCCGCTCTCGCGCACGACCTCGGCGCCACGGTGCCGGCAGACGTTCAGGAACGCGAGGAGTTCGCCGTCCTGGTCGCGGACGACCGCGACGGGGACGTGACCCGCGCGAGCCGCGAACCGGTCGCCGGCGTGCTCGACCTGGCCCGTGTGGCCCGCGTACTGCCACCCGCGCGCGAAGATCGCGCTGCGCTCTCGCTCGAGCCGCTCGGAATCGGAGTACCACCCCCAGGGGAGTGTCTCGCTCATCAGACGGGAGGCGCGGGGGTCGGGGCCGGAGACGGCAGCTGGTGCCAGAGGACGATCTTCCCGTGCAGGACCCTGAAGGCCGCGACGGCCTTTTGCCCGGGCGAGTCGCAGTGGCTCGTCTTCCGGTTGCCGAGCACGAAGGTCGCGGTCGCCGTGTTGTCCTGCGTGGTCACGGAGACGATCTTGCCGGAGCA
>JACDER010000301.1 GCA_013816275.1 Actinomycetota bacterium
CGCCGGCGACGCTAACGAGCCGAACTCGAGCTCGGAGCCGGCCCCGGGCGCTTCCGTGACCGAACAGGTCTCGCCACCGGCGGCACCCGAGCCGGAACCACAGGCAGCGCCGGCCGGCTCCACAGGCGAGGGCTGGGCGACGCCTGCGACGCCGGGAGCCCCGGAGCCGGCGGATGCGAGCGCCGTGTCCCAAGAGCCCGCACCGCAGCCGGCGACAGAGGAGCCCGTCTCCGATCCGTCTCTCCCTCTGAGCGAGACGCCGGCTCCCGATCGACCCGAATCGCCGGCCACGCCGACCGAGGTTGCGTCACAACAGGTCGACGACCCAGCTCAGATCACTTCGAGCTCCGCGATCCGGCCACGGCTCGATGAGGATCATCCGACGAGCCCGCCCGTCGAGATCCAGGTCGCGGCCGGCGGCCTCCCGGAGCCTGTCGCCGCGGGTCCCAGCGCCCATCAGCCCGCGCGGGCGTCCGTGCCTCGGCGGGCCGATCGATCGCCGAACCGAAGCCTCCGCGGCATCGGCTCGGATGCCGGCCACCACCTCATCTCGGCGGTCAGTCTCAAGAGCCACCACCGGAAGAACGCGTGGCAGCGTCCGCTCGAGCTGGCCGCCGCGGCCCTGCTCGCGCTGCTTGCCCTGACCGGCGGCGGGCGTGCGTTCTCACGACGGCGGCGCGTACCGCTGCCACCGCTCGAGCCTCTCCGTTCGCAGGCCGCGAGGCCGCTGCCGACCGTCTCCTTCGACCTCGAACCAGACGCCGAGGAGGCGCACGCGGATCCGGCGCCGCGACCACTAAGGTGCGAGCGTGTCCGCCTCGTCCGATCGACGCCCCGAGCGCATCCTCGTCGCCGTCGCCTGGCCGTATGCGGCAGGTCCCCGGCACATCGGCCATGTGGCCGGGTTCGGCGTTCCGTCGGACATCTTCGCCCGCTATCACCGTCTGCGCGGAGACGACGTGCTGATGGTGTCCGGAACAGACGAGCACGGCACGCCGGTGATGGTGATCGCCGATCAGGAAGGGCTGTCGCCGCGTGAGGCCGCCGACAAGTACAACGAGCTCACCCGGAACGATCTCCGCAACCTCGGGGTCAGCTACGACCTCTTCACGCGAACGACGACGCCGAACCACTACCGCGTCGTCAGGGACCTCTTCCGCACGCTCTACGACAAGGGATTCATCTTCGAGCAGACGACGCTCGGCGCGTTCTCCGCCCGGACCGGAAACACCTTGCCCGACCGGTACATCGAGGGCACGTGTCCCATTTGCGGATCCACGCAGGCGCGCGGAGATCAGTGCGACAACTGCGGAAACCAGCTCGATCCGATCGATCTGATCGATCCCCGTTCAAAGATCGACGGAACGACGCCGGAGTTCCGCGAATCGAACCATCTGTTCCTCGACCTCCCCGCATTTCGGGAGCGGCTGATCGAGTGGATCCAGTCGAAGGATCACTGGCGGCCGAACGTGCGCAACTTCTCGCTCGAGCTCGCCAGGGAGATCAAGCCGCGGCCGATCACCCGCGACCTCGACTGGGGCATTCCGGTGCCCGTGCCGGGCTACGAAGAAAACCCGCACAAACGGATCTACGTCTGGGTCGACGCGGTCGTCGGCTACCTGTCGGCCGCGATCGAATGGGCGGCCGCTCGTGGTACACCGGAGGCCTGGCGGGAGTGGTGGCAGGACCCAGAAGCGCGGCACTTCTACTTCATGGGCAAGGACAACATCGTCTTCCACACGATCATCTGGCCCTCGGAGCTGATCGGGTACGGGACGGGTGGCGAGCTGGGAGAGGGCCGGCCGCTCACGCTGCCCGACAACGTCGTCGCGAGCGAGTACCTGATGATGGAGCGGCAGCAGTTCAGCGCAAGCAGAGGCGTTGGCGTGTACCTCAAGGACTTCCTAGCCCGCTACGACCCCGACCCGCTCCGCTACTACCTGACGGCGGCCGGGCCCGAGACCCAGGACACCGACTTCACCTGGGCGGAGTTCGTGCGCCGCAACAACGACGAGCTCGTCGCGACCTGGGGCAACCTCGTCAATCGCACGCTCACGAGCGCACGCCGGAACTTCGGCACAGTGCCGGAGCCGGGCGAGCTGACCGACCGTGACCGCGAGCTGATCGCAGCCGTGGAGGCCGGGTTCGCCGACGTCGGCGAGCAGATCGATGCTGCTCGCCTCCGGGCTGCGCTGGCCGAGGCGATGCGGCTCGCCTCGCTCGTCAACGAGTACACGAGCGAGCAGGAGCCGTGGGCGCTGGTCAAGAGTGATCGGGAGCGCGCGGCCACCGTCCTCTACGTGGCCCTCCGCTGCGTGGACAGCCTGAAGATCCTGTTCACGCCGTTCCTTCCCTTCAGCTCCCAGCGTCTGCACGAGCTGCTCGGGTACGAGGGCTCGATCGCGATCCCGCCCGAGATCCGCGAGCACGAGGACGACGACGACGACGGAGGCTCGCACGCCGTCCTCACCGGCGATTACGACCTCCTGGTCGGGAAG
>JACDER010000068.1 GCA_013816275.1 Actinomycetota bacterium
GACTTCGTCGCAGTTTCGGGACACAAGATGTGCGGCCCGAGCGGGATCGGCTTCCTCTGGGGGAGGGCCGAGCTACTCGAGCGGATGGAGCCGTTCCTGATGGGCGGCCACATGATCCGCAAGGTCGCGTACGAGCAGACGACGTGGGGCGAGCTGCCACACAAGTTCGAGGCCGGCTCGGCGCCGTCGGCTGAAGCCGTAGGCCTCGGCGCGGCGATCGACTATCTCGAAGCTGTCGGCCTGGACGCGATCGCGGCCTACGAGCACGAGCTGGCCGCCTACGCGATGGAGCGGCTGGCCGAGGTTCCCGGGATCGTCATGTACGGGCCGCCGGCCGACCGCAGGGCGGGGATCGTGTCCTTCAACGTCGGTGACTTCCATCCGCACGACGTCGCGCAGATCCTCGACATGGACGCGATCGCGATCCGCGCCGGCCACCACTGCTGCCAGCCGCTGATGCGCAAGCTGGGCGTCGCGGCGACGAACCGCGCGAGCTTCTACCTGTACACGGTTCCCGAAGAGATCGACCGCCTCGTGGACGGCCTGCACAAAGTGCACAAGATCCTCGGATAGCTAGCCTAGTCCCATGAGTTTCGACCAGATGTACCGGGAAGTGATCCTCGATCACTACAAGAACCCCCGCCGCCACGGCGTGCTCGAAGGCGCCGACGCGACGGCCGAGGGCGTCAACCCGCTCTGCGGGGACGAGGTCACCATCTCGGTCGCCTTCGACGACGACGGCGAGACGATTCGCGATGTGATGTTCGAGGGCCGCGGCTGCGCGATCAGCCAGGCCTCGACCTCGATGCTGATGGAGATGGTCAAGGGCAAAACCGCGACGCAGGTCGCAGAGCTCCCGAAGGACGACCTGCTCGAGGAGATCGGCATCCCGCTCACGCCGGTCCGGCTCAAGTGCGCGCTGCTCGGGCTGGGCGTGCTCAAGGTCGCGCTGCACCGCGCCAAGGGGACGCCGCTTCCCGAGGAGTGGGCCGGCCTGGACGAGCTCGAGCTCAAGTAGGCGTGCCGGCCCTCGAGGTCTGCCCGCTGGACGAGCTGCCGCCCGGCTCGGTCAAGATCGTCCGCGCCGGACAGCTCGCGCTCGGGGTCTACAACGTCGAGGGTGAGCTCTACGCGATCGAGGACCGTTGCTCTCACGACGACGGGCCGCTCTGCGAGGGCGACTGGGATCCGGAGGAGCGCGTCGTCACCTGCCCACGGCACGGCTCGAACTTCGACCTGCGGACAGGAGAGGCGCTCACGCTTCCGGCCTTTCAGCCGGTCGAGACCTTTCCCGTCCGCGTCGAGGACGGCATCGTCAAGGTCGACGTGTGAAGGCGAAGCCCGCGCGTTCCTCGGACGCCGCTGCCAAGGGAGGCAAGCCGCCGGCGCGCAGGACAGTGCACGCAGCACGGACAAGCGCCGGGGGCGCGGGCTTCCCGCCGGCGAGGGGCGTGCGGCGCTGCTGGGAGAGCTCTGACCCGGCGTACAACGCGTATCACGACGACGAGTGGGGCCGGCCGGTGATCGACGAGGCCGGCATCTTCGAGCGGCTGTGCCTCGAGGGCTTTCAGTCCGGTCTCTCCTGGCTGACGATCCTGCGCAAGCGCGAGAACTTTCGGAAGGGGTTCGCCGGCTTCGATCCTGACGCTGTCGCGGCCTTCGACGACCGGGACGTCGAGCGGCTGCTGGCCGACGCCGGGATCATCCGCCACCGCGGCAAGATCGAGGCCGCGATCGCGAACGCGGGCGCGACGATGGAGCTACGCGACTCGACGCCGCTCCACGAGCTCGTCTGGTCGTTCCGGCGCGACAGGCCCGCTCCGGCCGAGTGGGACGCGCAGACGCCGGACTCGGCCGAGCTGTCGAAGCGTCTCCGAGCCGCGGGCTTCCGCTTCGTCGGGCCGACGACCGTCTACTCGACGATGCAGGCGATCGGCGTCGTCAACGACCACCGCGCCGACTGCGTCGTGCGCGACGCGGTCGAGCGCGAGCGGACCGCGTCGTGAAGCGACTCGCGCTCATCGGGCTTCTCCTCTTGTCGATCGGCTCTTTCTCTGCCCACGGAGCAACTCGCCCCTCGACGCTCGCCTTCTGGAGCGATCGAGGAGGGCTGCCCGGCGTCTGGCTGATGAAGCCGGACGGGACCGGGCTCAGGCTGCTCACCGGTACGAAGCTGCGCGCAAAGAGGGCCGACTTCTCGCCGAACGGCCGGATGCTCGTCTTCGACGGCCAACCTCCGCGCGGTGAGACCTTCGACTTCGACATCCAGGTGATCGGCGTCGACGGGCGCGGCAGGAAGCGGCTCACGCGAGGTCCGGCGCGGGATCTCGAGCCGCGCTGGTCGCCGGACGGCAAGACGATCGTGTTCCAGCGGCAGTACGGAGATCTCGGGCCGCCCTCGATCTGGACGATCCGGCCGTCCGGGACCGGTCTTCGTCGCCTGGCCGCCGGCTCTTCGCCGACATGGTCGAGGGACGGAGGCTTGATCCTGTTCTCGCGGGAGACGTCAACCGCGTGGGGCAGCGACATCTACCGGATGAAGGCGGACGGGACCGAGGCGGGCCTGTTCTTCCGGAGCCCCGACGACGATCTCCCGGGCGCGTACTCCCCGAACGGCCGGCGAATCGCGTTCACGAGGATGTCGAGGTCGTCTCCGTCCGCATCGATCTACGTCATGAACGCGGACGGCTCGGCGGCGCAGCGGCTCACTCCGCCCACAGGCTTCCGGATGGTCGCGGACTGGTCTCCGGACGGCCGCAAGATCCTCTTCACACGGATACTTCGGGTGCGAAATGCGGAGCGGGGCCAGGTTTGCGTCATGAATGCCGACGGGTCACAACCACGAAATCTCTCCCGGAACCGGTTCGACGAGAACGCGGAGAGCTGGAGCGGATAACGTGCTCGACGACCGCATCCGGAGCGTGCTCGCGCGTCTCGAGGAGGAGGATGCCGCGGAACGCGCAGCCGGACTCCCTCGCGAGCAGCGCGCTCGCCAGATCGCGCGCACGACGGGACAGTTCCTGTTCGCGCTGGTTGCCCCGCAGACGGACTGCGAGGTGCTCGAGATCGGTGGCTCGCGCGGCTACTCGACGATCTGGATCGCCGCGGGCGTCCGCCACCTCGGCGGCCGGGTCCTCTCGCTCGAGCACGACCCGGCCAAGTGCGAGGCGTGGCGGCGGAACGTCTCAGAGGCCGGGCTCGACGACGTTGCGGAGCTGATCGAGGGCGACGCATTCGGTGCGCTGCCGGCGATCGACGATGTCTTCGACCTCGTGTTTCTGGACGCCGAGAAGGAGCAGTACGAGGAGCTGTTCGCGCTCGCGCGCGACAAGGTGGAGCCGGGTGCGCTCGTCGTCGCGGACAACGTCCTCTCGCACGTGGACACGCTCGGGGCGTACTCGCAGGCGCGGCAGTCCGATCCGACGCTGGAGTCGGTGACCGTCCCGCTCGACCGCGGGCTCGAAGTCAGCGTCGTGCTCCGGCCCTTGCGCTGACTGCCGGAGCGGCTAGAGTTGAGTCAACCGCGGAAAGGAGGTGGTCCGGCTTGACAGATTCCAGTACGGGCAGTGGAGGTACCAGCGGGTAAGGGCGTGTCCCCGGGACCTACGGGGAATCGTCTAGCCAGCGTAGGGGACTCGCTGAAGCGCCGCTGACGGCCTAGGACGTCAGCAGGAAGCGCCCTTACTAATCCACGTTGGTTACTGGGAAGAGGCCACCTTCACGGTGGCCCTTTCTTTTAAACGCTGCGACGAACTTTTAAACGCCGCGACGAAGCCGCTGAGCCGAATCAGAGCTCGCGCGCCTCGAGTGGCGTCTCGGAGCCGGGCTCTACGCAGTACGCCTGCGCCCCTGGACGGACGCTGACGATGTCCGCGAGCTCCGTCCCTTCGTAGTGCAGCGCGACCCCGTCGTCCGCGGCGATCCCCGCCGGGAAGCCCTCGTCGACCAGTTGCCGGTAGGTCGGCCGGCGGCGCTCTTCGGAGTCGTAGTGCGGGCACGCGCTCCCAGCAAGGAACCCGAGGCCGTCGGGGAGTCCCGCCAGCTGCCGTCCGAACGAGTCGGTGACGCAGGCCTCGAACCAGCAGATCATCCCGGCGCTTCCGCCCGTGAGGACGATCCCGGACTCCCACGCCTCGCGCAGCGCCTGATCGAACCCGTGCAGCCGCCAGATCGCGAGCATGTTCGCCGTATTGCCGCCTCCGACGAAGACCACGTCCTGCGAGAGAACGTGCTCGCGGAGATTCGCGGGCGGCCACGGAAAGAACTTCACGTGCGACAGGTCGCCGTGCCCCGCCCAGGCCTCGTAGTAGCGGACGATCGCTTCGCTCGAGTCGCCCATCGCCGTGGCGAGGCAGCAGATCCGCGGGTGCGGCTTTCCGGCAACGCCGGCCACGTAGCCGAGGAGCCGGGACATCTGCTCGTCGTCGTCCGCCCCGCCGCCCAGGGCGACGATGTGCCGCGTCACGGGGCTCGCCGGAGCTGCTCGTCGAGCGGGACGAGAGGCAGCCCGAAGGCGGCCTGCGCTTCGTCGTTCGAGACGACGTTGTCCCCGGCCTCCAGCATGGTGACCTGGTCGCGGGTGAGCGGAGTCGGTCCCGGAAGCGCCTCGAGCAGCGCCGCATTCGCGCGCATGAGCCCGAACGGGAGGTGCACCTTCGCCCGCCGCTTTCCCAGGACAGCGGCGATTCGCGAGTAGAGCTCGTCCCAGGTGACGACGTCCGGCCCGCCGATCTCGAACGTCCTCCCGACGGCGGAGGTGAGGTCGATCGACTTCGCGAAGTAGGCCGCCACGTCCTCGATCCAGATCGGCTGGATGCGCTGTGTCCCCGGTCCGATGACCGGTATCACCGGGGCGTAGCGCACGAGCCGCATGAAGGTCGGCAACACGCCCCCGTCGCGGCCGAACACGAAACTCGGCCGGAAGATCGTGTGCTCGAGCGTGGATGCCTCCACGGTCTGCTCCATGGCCCATTTCGACCGGAAGTACGGCGTCAGCTCTCTGGACGACTCGCTCGTGCCGAGCGCGCTCATCAGAACGAAGCGGCGGACGCCGCCACGGGCGGCGGCGATGACGAGATCCTCCGTCCCGCGGGTCATGACCCGCTCGAACTCCTCCGGCTCGCCGGCGATGATCGCGACGAGGTGGACGACCGCCTCGCAGCCCTCGACCGCCCGCGCGAGGCTGGCCGGATCGGTCACGTCTCCCTGAACGAGCTCGCAGCCCCAGGCCCGCAGCTGACCGGCCCGCTCGGGGCTCCGCACGAGGCAGCGGACCGGTCTCTCCTCAGCGCGGAGGGCGTGCACGATCCTCGACCCGACGAAACCCGTTCCCCCGGTGACCAGGATCATTCTGCGATTCTACGAGCTGTTCATGCACGCTCTTCCCGCGAAGACTCCGGTTGCGCTCGTTTCCCGCTCGGTGGCGCTCGCCCCGGGAAGGATCACGGCGGCCTCGCTCTCGTGCCCATATGGGAGGGTGCCCGTCAGCGGAGGCGTCTCCGGTGACCTTTCGGGAGTGGACACCCTGCGCTCGCGTCCCCACCTGTACTCGTGGCAGTTCCGGCTGCTGAACCCCGAAGGAGCCGGCACGAGCACCGTCCGCGTGTCGCTCACCTGTATGCCGGCCACCGCGACGACGGTCGGCCGGTCATTCCAGTCCAGTACCCGTGCGCGCGGCAAGCTGGCGTGCCCGACCGGCTTCTCGGCCACCGGGTTCGGGTGGGACTACCCGGCTCCTCAGGACGCTTTCCAGGGCTTTCTCGGCTGGGTGATCAGGCAAGTGGAGCCCGGGTGGAAGATCGTCGCATCCGACCTGGCCTACGACGCCCGCAGCCCCTCCGGGCCGATCCACCTCTACGGCCGGTGCGTCCGGCACCAACACTTCGAACGCGTCCGGTTTGCCGCTTCGCCTGGAAAGGGCGAGTACACCGTCGAGCGCCGCTGTCCCCGGGGCGGTACCGCCGTCGGCGGAGGCTTCTCCCTGGGTGGAGACCAGTTCCTGGACGGATTCGCCCTGTCTACGTTGTCATCCGGCCGCTGGACGATCTTCAACCGTGGTCCCCGTGTCAGCCGTGTCCGGCTGACGCTTGTCTGCATGTCTTGACATAACGCGGACCCCCGGAAAGGGCCCGCTACCGGCATACTTCTGATTCCTATGAGGGACGAGCTCTCGTTCGAGGCTCGCCGAGCCTTGCGGGCGCGCCATGAGCGCCGCCGCAAAATGTATAGACGGCGTCGGCTAGCGGCACTCGGCATCCTGATCGTCATCGCGGCCGGCGTGTCCGCGGTCGTCGCCGCGCTCGCCGGCGGAAGCTCGGACCCGAAGTCAGCTGCGGGCGCTCACGCGGCCAAGAAGCACGTCAAACGGACGTTCCCGGCGCGGCCGAAGGAGATCCGTGGTGTCCACGTGACCATGTCGCTGGCGACGATCCCCGGGAAGATCAACGAGTACTTGGCGATGCGCCGCCACGGCCTGAACACACTCGAGGTCGATCTGAAGGACGAGAGCGGGCAGGTCGCGTTCAGCAATCCCTACATCCCGCTCGCTCACCGGACCGGCGCCGCCCACTCCTACTACAACCCCTACAGGATCGCGCGGGAGGTGCACGCCAAGCACGTGTACCTGATCGGCCGCATCGTCGTGTTCGAGGATCCGATCCTGTCCGAGAAGCTTCCGAGCTACGCGATCAAGAACCCGGACGGGTCGATCTGGCGCAACAACATCGGACTCGGCTGGACGAACATGTACGACAAGCGAGTCTGGAAGTACGTGACGGACATCGGTCTCGCAGCCGCGAAGGCGGGCTTCGACGAGATCCAGTTCGACTACGTCCGCTTCCCGAGCGACGGCGACGTGTCGATCATCCAGTACCCCCGCAAGGTGAACGAGAAGAAGGGGATCACCATCGGACGCTTCGCCGAGTACGCGGCCAACCGGCTGCACAAGGCCTACGTGCGCGTCGGTGCCGACCTGTTCGGCCTGGCCGCCAACCAGAATCTCGGCATCGGGCAGGTGCCGCGGAAGATCGGCCGCTACCTGGACACGATCTCGCCCATGGCCTACCCGTCTCACTACGGGCCTGACGAGTACAACATCCCGGATCCGAATGCGTCGCCGGGGCCGGTCGTCTTCCAGACGCTCAAGGACTTCCGCCGCTCGCTCCGTGGGCGTAGAGCCGTGCTCGTTCCCTGGCTGCAGGACTTCTCGCT
>JACDER010000069.1 GCA_013816275.1 Actinomycetota bacterium
GGACGACGATGAAGGCGAGGGCGACGACGACACCAATTGCGACAGTCATGCGAGTCCTTTCAGACGGATTGTGGCGATCCTACGGGTTCGTCAACAGGGCTGACGTCCAGGACGAGAGCGGGGTCGACGGCGTCCACACGGACCTTCGTTCCGCGGCGGAGCGGCTCGTCTCCGAGCGCGCGCGCTCGCCAGAGCTCGCCGTTCACGAACACCTGCCCTTCGCCGCGGGCCTCGCCGATCTGGCCGACGATCGTCTGCGGCCCGACCGATACGGGTTTCCGCCTGACCTGGACCGCCTTTGTGATCGCGAAGCCCCAGATCAGGCCGAGCACGACCGCAATCGAGATGATCAAAGGCAGGTTGACGTGGTACGGCGAAGGCGCGTTTCGGAAAAGCATGATCGCGCCGACGACGAGGCTGATCAGCCCCGCGACGGTGATCGCCCCGTGGCTCGTCACGAAGGCGTCGGTCACGAGCATGGCGACGCCGAGCAGGAGCAGGACCAGCCCGGCCCAGCTGATCGGCAGGATCGAGAAGCCGAAAAGAGCGGTGACGAGCGCGACTGCGCCGAGGACACCCGGCAGGACCACTCCGGGATGGAAGATCTCGAACCCGATCCCCGCGAGCCCGGCCAGGAAGAGCAGGGTGATGATGTTGGGGTCGATCAGGACGTTGAGGAAGCGGGAGAAGAAGCTCGGGTTCGCCTCGACGATCTCGGCGTTCGCGGTGTGCAGCGCGATGTGCCGGTGGTAGGTCTTGCGGCCGTCGATCTTGTCGAGGAGCGCGCGGAGATCTGGAGCCTTGACGTCGATGACGTGGATCTTCAGCGCCTCGTCCACCGTCAGGTTCGATGCCTTGCGGACGGCGCTCGCGGCCCAGTCGCCGTTTCGCCCGTTCGTCTCGGCCAGCGTGCGGAGCTTCTTGGCGAAGTGGTTGATCACCTTCCGCCGCAGGTCGCTGCCGAGGTTGCCACCGCTCTGGTTGATCGGCGTCGAGGAACCGATGTTGGTCGCCGGCGCCATGGCGAGGAGGTCGGCGGCTTCGGCCACGAACACACCTGCGGAAGCCGCTCCCGCCCCCTGCGGCGACACGTAGGCGATCACGGGCACCTTCGAGGCGAGCACCTTCTCGTAGATCTTCTCCATCGAGGTGGAGAGGCCGCCGGGCGTGTCGAGGAGGATCACGACCGCGCTGTATCCGCCCTTGTTCGCCCGGTCGATCTGGTGGTTGACGTAGTCCTGCGAGACCGGATTGATGTCGAGCGAGAAGTGGACGGCCAGCACCTTCGGCCGGTTCTGAGCCGAGACAGGGGAAGCGATGAGGAGGAACGCGGCAGCCGTGGCGACGAGCGCGGAAAATCCCCGCACGAAACGCGCTTTCACAGCTTGGACGAGTCTACCAGCGGCCGGAACTAGACTTGCCCGCGTGCAGGCTCCCTTCGGACGCGCCGAGATCGAGACCATCCTTCCTCACCGGGAGCCGTTCCTTCTGATCGACGAAGTGGTCGAGTTCGAGCCGGGCAAGCGCGTGGTCGCGCGCAGGCTCGTGCGCGAGGACGAGTGGTACTTCCCGGGCCATTTCCCCGGACGGCCCGTGATGCCGGGCGTCCTGATCGTCGAGGCGATGGCCCAGACCGGCGCGGTCGCCGTGCTCGCCCAGGAGGAGAACCGCGGCAAGATCGCCTATTTCGCGGGCATCGACGACTGCCGGTTCAAGCGCATCGTCGAGCCCGGCGACGAGCTCGAGCTGACGTGTGAGATCGACCGCATTCGCGGCCCGATCGGCCGGGGCAGAGCCGAGGCTCGCGTCGGAGGCGAGCTGGCTGCCCGCGCCACGCTGACCTTCGCGGTCGAGCGGTGATCGGAACAGCTCCGAACGGCTTCCGGGCCTCGATCACCGGGATCGGTTCGTACGTGCCCGACCGCGTCCTCACCAACGCGGAGCTCTCGACGATGGTGGACACCTCGGACGAGTGGATCATCGAGCGCACCGGCATCCGGGAGCGCCGCATTGCTGCGCCAGAGCAGGCGCTCTCCGACCTGTGCCGTCCCGCCATCGAGCAGGCGCTCGCGCAGGCCGGGGTGGAGCCGGCCTCGATCGACCTCCTCATCGTCGCGACCGTCACCCCCGATATGTCCTTCCCGTCGACCGGCGCGATCCTCGCCGACGAGCTCGGGATGCCCGATGCCGGCGCGTACGACCTCTCCGCCGGCTGCACCGGCTTCATGTACGCGCTGGTACAGGCGTACGGGATGATGGCGGCCGGTCTGTCCCAGCGCGCGCTGGTCGCGGGCGGCGACGTGCTCTCGAAGATCATGGACTGGACCGACCGGACGACGTGTGTGCTGTTCGGCGACGGCGCGGGAGCGGTCGTGCTCGATCGCGTGGATCGCGGCGGCTTCCTCGGCTTCGAGCTGGGAGCCGACGGCTCCGGCGGCCCGCAGCTGTACATGCCTGCCGGCGGCTCGCGCATGCCCGCTACCGCGGAGACCGTCGCCGAGCGGAAGCATTTCGCCCAGATGAACGGGCGCGAGGTGTTCAAGTTCGCCACGCGGGTACTTGTCTCGTCGGCGCTAGCGATTCTCGAGAAGTGCGGCCGCAGCATCGACGACGTCGATGTGTACATCCCACACCAGGCCAACGTGCGGATCATCGACCATGCAGTTGGGAAATTGGGCATTTCCACGGATAAAGTGGTCGTCAATGTCGACCGTTTCGGCAACACGTCGTCGGGCTCGATTCCGCTCGCGCTCGCGGAGGCCGATGCATCGGGCCGGCTCCGTGAGGGGGACATCGTTTTGATGACGGGCATGGGTGCAGGCCTCACCTGGGGCTCAGCTCTGATGGAATGGAGCAGTAAGTGAGCAAGATCGCTTTCTGCTTTCCCGGACAAGGCTCGCTCGAGGCCGGGATGGGGCGCGAGATCGCGCGGTACGCGCCTGCCGCGATGAGGGTGTTCGACGAGGGCAGCGAGGCGGCGGGGATCGACCTGCGCCGGCTGTGCTTCGAGGCTCCGCTCGAAGAGCTCGTACAGACCGAGTTGCAGCAGCCGGCTCTCGTCGCGACGAGCATCGCCTTCCTCGCCGTTCTGCGGGAGCATGGGATCGAGCCGGACTATGTCGTCGGCCACTCTGTCGGCGAGTTCGCCGCGCTCGTCGCCTCTCGGGTGCTGGAGATCCCGGAGGCGATCGCACTCGTGCGTGAGCGCGGCCTTGCCACAGCCGAGGCTGCGCGCGAGCGCCCCGGGTCGATGGCGGCCATCCTCGGCCTCGCCGACGAGGTTGTCGAGGACCTCTGCCGGCAGATCGACGGCGTGTGGCCGGCGAACTACAACTGCCCCGGGCAGCTCGTCGTCTCGGGCGAGGATCCGTCGGTGGAGGAATGCCGCTGGAAGGCTGAATTGGAAGGCGCCGGGAGGACGGTCAAGCTCAAAGTCTCGGGCGCGTTTCACAGTCCCCTCGTCGCGAAGGCTGCCGAGCGGCTCCGTCCGGCAATCGAGCGGGTCCGCTTCAGCGAGCCGGTCGCGCCGTTCATGTCGACGGTGACCGCCAGGATCGAGCCGGTCCAGCGGATGGGCAACCTGCTCGTCGACCAGCTGACCGGGCCCGTCAAGTTCACGCAAGCGGCGCAGGCGCTCGTTCGCGAGGGAGTGAGGACGTTCGTCGAGGTGGGGCCGGGGAACGTCCTCTCGGGCCTCGTCCGGCGGATCGACGAGAACGTGAAGGCGATCTCCGTGAACAGCGTGTCCGCGCTCAAGAAGCTCGAGGAGCACTTCCCCCCTGCCTGAGGCCTTAGAAGGCTCGCCCGGCCACGAACGAACCTTCTGCTCCCTCGAGGGCAAGCTCGCGCTCGTCACGGGGGGATCCCGGGGAATCGGACGAGCTGTTGCGGTCGAGCTTTCCCGGGCCGGCGCGACGGTGGTGATCGGCTACGGCTCGGCACGCGACGAGGCCGAGGCAGTCGCCGGCGAGACCGGCGGCCGCGCGGTCCAGGCCGACGTCTCCGATCCGGACGACGCGAAGCGGCTCGTCGAGGAGGCGGGCGACCTCGACATCCTGGTCAACTGCGCCGGGATCACGCGCGACGGCGTTCTGGCGCGGATGCCGGACGACGACTGGCGCGCCACCCTCGAGACCAACCTGAGCAGCGTCTTCTACACCTGCCGGGCGGTGACGCGCGGGATGATGCGCCGCCGGGCCGGGTCGATCGTCAACCTGTCGAGCATCGTCGGCCTTCGGGGCAACTGGGGACAGACGAACTACGCCGCTTCGAAGGCGGGAATCATCGGCTTCACCAAGTCGCTCGCGCGCGAGCTCGGGAGTCGCGGCGTCCGCGCGAACGTCGTCGCGCCGGGATACGTCAAGACCCGCCTGACCGAGGTCATCCCGCAGGAGGCGAAGGACGCGATGCTCCAGAACACGCCGCTCGGTAGGCTCGGCGAGCCGGAGGACGTAGCGTCGGCGGTACGCTTCCTCTGTTCGGACGAGGCCTCGTTCATCACGGGCGAGGTCATCCTCGTCGACGGCGGATTGGGGATGTAGTGCAAAACGGCAGGGCGCGAATCGTCATCACCGGAATCGGTGCGGTTACACCGCTGGGAATGGACGCGGAGTCGTCCTGGCAGAGCCTGATCGCGGGCGGCCACGGCGCGGGACCGATCACGAACTTCGATGCCTCCCAGTACCTCGTCCACTTTGCCTGCGAGCTCAAGGAGTTCGACCCGACCGAGTGGATGCCCCGGAAGATGACCCGCCGGATGGACCGTTTCGCGCAGATGGTCGTCGCCGCCGCTCGCCAGGCCGAGGCCGACTCGGGTCTCGACATCGCCAAGGAGTCCGCCCGGATCGGAGCGTCGGTTGCGACCGGGATCGGCGGGCTCCAGTCGTACCAGGACTGCTACGACACGCTGCGCGAGCGTGGGCCCACCCGCGTGAACCCGTTCTCGATCCCCGCGATCATCCCGAATATGGGCGCCGCGTGGGTCTCGATGGAGCTCGGGACCAAGGGGCCGCTGACGTCGCAGTGCACCGCCTGCGCAGCCTCCAACATGGCGATCGGGGACGGCGTCGACGCGATCCGGCTCGGACGTGCCGACGTGATGCTGTGCGGCGGTACGGAGGCGTCGGTGACGGAGATCGGGATCGCCGGCTTCAGCGCGATGCGGGCGCTATCCCGCCGGAACGAGGCTCCCGAGAAGGCAAGCCGGCCCTTCGACGCCGGACGCGACGGCTTCGTGATGGGCGAAGCGGCTGCGATCCTCGTGCTCGAGGAGCTCGAGCATGCGCGCGCCCGCGGGGCGAAGATCTACGGAGAGGTGGTCGGCTACGGGATCTCATCCGACGCCGCGCACATCACCGAGCCCGACCCCACGGGGGAAAACCCGGCGCGGGCGATGACGATGGCCATGAAGGACGCAGGCATTACGCCCGAGGACATCGGCTACATCAACGCCCACGGCACGTCCACCCCGCTCGGGGATGCGAGCGAGACGCGCGTGATCAAGCTCGCCCTCGGCGATGAGCGCGCGCGCGAGATCCCGGTCTCCTCGACCAAGGGAGCGACTGGGCACACCCTGGGCGCCTCGGGGGCGGTGGAGGCGATCTTCACCACATTCGCCATCCAGCGCGGGATCGTGCCGCCGACGATCAACTACGAGGAGCCCGATCCCGAGTGCGACCTCGACTACATCCCGAACGACGCCCGCGAGGTCGAGGATCTGCGCTTCGGGATGTCGAATTCCTTCGGGTTCGGCGGGCATAACGCCTCGATCGTGATCGCCAGGTGGGACGAGTAGCGGCCCCCTTCGCGACCTTCGACTGTTACGGCACGCTGATCGACTGGAACTCGGGCCTGCGCGCCGCGCTCGGGAGCGGCGAGCTGCTCGAGCGATACCACGAGGTCGAGCCGGAGGTGGAAGCCGAGACTCCGGGGATGCCATACCGTGAGGTGCTGGCGGAGGTCTCGCGGCGGATCGGCGCGCCCGATCCCGACGGCGTGGCGGAGTCTCTTCCGAGCTGGGATCCGTTCCCGGAGGTCCGGCCGGCGCTCGAGCGGGTACGCAGAGATGGCTGGCGCCTGGTGATCCTGTCCAACACCGACAGGGACTACATCGACGTTTCGATGGCGACGATCGGGGTCCCGTTCGAGTTCGCGATCGTCGCGTCGGAGATCGGCTCGTACAAGCCGGCACTCGAGCACTGGCGCGCCTTCGAGCGCGAGACGGGCCGGCTTCCGGACGTGCACGTCGCCGCGAGTCTCTTCCACGACATCGGCCCGGCCAGCGAGCTCGGGCTGAAGAGCATCTGGGTGAACCGGCTCGGCGAGCTGCCCGGCCCCGAGCCGACGCGCGAGATCCCGGACCTCTCGGCGCTCCCCGAGGTGCTCGCTGAGCTCTGAGCTGCGCTCACCTTCGCTCGACGATCTGCCGGCCCTGGTCGAGTTCTTCGCGGCCATGCAGGCCGCCTACGGGGTCGGCGGCGAGAGCGAAGGTCAGCTGCGCGACCAGCTGACGAGGAAGTTCGCGAACGTCGAGGAGAACTACCGCGTCTCACTGACCGGCGGATCGATCGACGGCTGGGCGTCGATCTGGCATCCAGAGCCGACCTCCGAACGGATCTTCCTCGACGTGAGGGCGCACCCGCGCGAGCTCGCCACGTACGAGAGACTGGTGGACTGGGCCGAGCAGCGGGCTTCCGCGCTCGCGGCGGGCCGCACCGTTCGTGCCCACATCGGCACGGTGAGCAACAACGAGCTCCTCGCAAGCGAAGTGCAGAGGCGGGGCTATGAGCTGGTGCGTCACTTCTTCACGATGGAGATCGACCTCGCGGAGAAGCCACCCGCTCCGAGCTGGCCGGACGGAATCACCGTGAGGACGTATCGACCCGGAGACGAACGGCCCGTATACGACGCGGACATGGAGGCGTTCGAGGATCACTGGGACTTCTTCACGGTCCCGTTCGAAGAGTGGGTCGAGTACTTCATCGGGAGCTCGGAGTTCGATCCGGGCCTCGTCTTCATCGCCGAGGAGGACGACGAGCTCGTAGGTTTCTCGCTGTGCAGGAACGAGGTAAGGCCGAATACCGGCCACGTCGGCGTGCTCGGCGTCCGGCGACCGTGGCGCCGGCGCGGGCTGGGGACCGCGCTGCTCCTGCACTCGTTCCACGAGTTCCGCAACCGTGGCCGCGCGAAGGCCGACCTCGGGGT
>JACDER010000070.1 GCA_013816275.1 Actinomycetota bacterium
CGAGGCCCTCGCCGAGCGCCGCCCGCTCGTTCTCGTCTTCGAGGATCTCCAGTGGGCCGACGACGGCCTCCTCGACTTCGTCGACCACCTGGTCGAGTGGGCGAGCGGCGTCCCGCTGCTGTGCGTCTGTACGGCCCGGCCGGAACTGCTCGAGCGCCGCCCCGGCTGGGGAGGCGGGAAGCGCAACGCGACCACGATCTCGCTTTCGCCGCTCACGGAGACCGAGACGACGCGGCTGATCGCCGCGCTCCTCGAACGGTCCGTGCTCCCGGCGGAGGTCCAGTCCCTCTTGCTCGCGCGGGCGGGCGGGAACCCGCTCTACGCCGAGGAGTACGTGCGGATGGTGCAGGAACGCGGCGTCGACGAGGCGGCGGATCTGCCCGAGTCCGTTCAGGGGATCATCGCCGCGCGACTCGACGGGCTCGCCCCGGCCGAGAAGGATGTGTTGCAGGACGCTGCCGTGTTGGGCAAGGTGCTCTGGGTCGGAGCGCTCTCCGAAATTGCAGGGCTCGCGCGCTGGACGGTCGAGGAGCGCCTGCACGCGCTCGAGCGCAAGGAGTTCGTCCGGCGCGAGCAGCACTCGTCGGTCGCAGGCGAGACCGAGTACGCCTTCCGGCACATCCTGGTCCGCGATGTCGCCTACGGTCAGATCCCTCGCTCCCGGCGCGGCGACAAGCACCGGGCCGCCGCAGAGTGGATCGAATCGCTCGGACGCTCGGAAGAGCAGTCGGAGCTCCTCGCGCATCATTATCTCGAAGCGCTCGAGTACGCGAAGGCGACCGACCAGGACACGACCGGGCTAGCCGAACGCGGGCGGTTAGCGCTGCGAGACGCGGGTCACCGAGCGGTCGAGCTGGCGGCACCGGCGGCTGCCGCGCGGTTCTACGCGGCGGCGTTGAAGCTGTGGCCGCAGGAAGACCCGGAACGCTCCGAGCTCGTGCTGCGGGCCGCTGAGGCGAATTGGTGGACGAAGGGAGGCGACCTCTCCGCCCCTGCCCTCGAAGCCCGAGACGGTCTGCTCGCCGACGGGCGGACCGAGCTGGCAGCAGAGGCCGAGCTCCTGCTCGCAAACATCTTCTGGTACCAGGGCGATCGCTCCCGATCGTCGGGCCACCTGCTCGCTGCGCGGAAGCTCGTGGACGACCTTGCCGTCTCCCGGACGAAGGCCCACGTCCTTTCCCAGGTCTCGCGCTTCCACATGCTTGCGGCGGAGTTCGAGCCATCGATCGAGATCGGCCGGGAAGCACTGGAGATGGCCGAGACGCTGGGCCTCGCCGCGGACCAAGCCGCGGCCTTGAACAACATCGGAACATCGCGCGTGAGCAACGGCGACTTCGGCGGAATCGAGGATCTCGAGCGATCGATCGAGATCGCTAGCGGCGCGAAGAACGTCCACGAGCACGGCCGCGGCATCATCAACCTCGCGGTGGTCATGGTCATGCTCGGAGAGCTGGAGAAGGCGTACGAGCTCGAACGCACCGCCGGGGACATCAGTCGCGCAGCCGGAGAGGCAGTCGGCATTCGGTTCAGCGACGGCAACATCATCAAGTCCCTCTACTGGCGGGGAGAGTGGGACGAGTCCGTACGAGTTGCAGACTCGTTCATCGTCGACGCCGAGGCGGGAACGGTGCACTACATGTCCGCTCAGGCTTACTACCACCGGGCCGGGATCCGACTCGCCCGGGGAGAGGCAGGAGCACTCGACGACATCGAGCGCGCCCTGGAACTCGCCGAGGCGGCGAAGGATCCTCAGGTCGTCCAACCCACGCGAGCCCTCGCCGCCCATGTCTTCTGGACGGTCGGCGAACGCGAGCGGGCGGGAAACATGCTCGAGTCTCTCGCCTCCTCGCAGGGAAAGCCGGGTGCCGGCCTGCCGGCCGGCCTGTGTGAGCTCGCGTGGCTTGCTTCGGATCTTGGGGTTGAAGCGCAGTTCCTCGACGTCCTCGACACTGGGCTGCCAACACCGTGGATCGAAGCGGCCCGGTCGATCGCCGGCGGCGACCCGAGCCGCGCGGCGGAACTGTTCGCTCGAATTGGCGCCCGTCCGGAGGAGGCACTCACACGGATGCGCTCGGGGCAACCGACCGAAATCGAGCACGCGCTCCGGTTCTACCGCTCGGTCGGAGCCTCGCGGTACGTCCACCAGTGCGAGCAACTGCTCGCGGCGACCGCTTAGTCGATCACGACGCCGACGTCGACGCGCGACACCTTGCCGCTCTTGATCACGAAGTCGGTCACGCGCCTCCCGGCCAGGAACTTGCCCAGGTAGCAGTGCCGGAACCCGCTCTCCGTCTTGCAGGTCAGGCCCTTGACGCCGGCCTTCAGCTGCGTCTCCGTCGAACCGACCCCGACGCCGCTCGCCGTCCGCTCGCTCTTCCGGGTCGTGGACATGTTCGTGATGGACGAGTTGCCCTGGAACGAGACCTGCAGGCCTGGATAGCGGTAGATCGTGTACTTGCCGAAGTCGTTCGAGCCGTGCTTGACGGAGGACGGCTTGCCGAGAAGGGATCGGACCTTGCCCTGGCTCATGCCGATCGAGACGCCTGCGATGCCCTTCTGTGGGACGATCGTTGCCCCAGCGGAGGAGGCGAAGACGAACGCGCACGCTGCAGCGGAGGTGAGAAGGAACGCGCGGAGCACGCCGCGACGTTACCTCACGTGCAAGACGTCCTCGGAAGAGAGCAGAATCCCCCCGGCACATGACGCAGATCGCAACAGAGGCCCCGCGCGAGACCTATAGCCGCCGGTCGGCTCGCGCCTACGTCCTGTCCGCCCTCGGGCCGGTGACGGTGGTGGCCGGGATCGTCTGGGCTCTGCTCCAGCCCTACCGGCTCACGTTTCTGCATCCGCGCGACCAGGGGTTCTGGTGGCTCCTCGTCGAGCCGCAGCTACTGGTGATGCTCGTCGGAGCGCTTTTCCACTTCCTGGTCGTTCCCAGCCTGCTCGAAGACCTCAACGAGTTCGACGAGGAGGAGCCCTGATGCCGCCCCCCGAGCACGTTCACTGGCTGTTCGCGAGTGGCTTTCTGGCGCTTGGACTGTTCTTGCTCGCGGAGGCGGTCGTCGGGCGCGAGGTCTGGAGGAAACGGCGCTGGCGGGCGTACCTCTGGCCGTCCACGATGTTCCTGATGGGTCTCGGCATGTGGCCCGTGATGGCGTTCTTCACGAGCTCGACGCTGCACATGCTCGCCCACGGCGCGTGGGCGGAGGTGATGATGCTGGCGGGCGCCGCGGAGCTCGGCCTCGCGTCAGGAAAGCTGCGGAGCCCGCTGTGGCGGCTGGCCATCGTGCTCGCCTTCGTCGTCACCGGCGCCGCGCTCCTCGTCCACGAGCAGAACGACTGGTTCTTCCAACGCTCTGCCTTCCTGCACCACCTGCTTGGTTGGACGTTCCTCGTCGCCGCAGTCTTCCCCCTGGGCCGCGCACTTCGGCCGCGCTCGGCCGTCTTTGCCTCCGGCTTCGCGCTCGCCTTCGTCGCGGTCGCAGTGATGCTCTACAGCGACCGCGACGTCGCGCCCGTCTTCGGGCATCTCTCGCCGATGGCAGGAGAACCCCACCGGTGAGACGGGCACTCCTTCTGGGGCTGCTCGTCGCGCTCGCGTGGCCGGCCGGCGCGCTCGCTCACGCGCGGCTCAAGGCCGAACATCCGCAGTTCCGCGAGCGCTTCGAAGCCGCCCCGGCACGGGTCGTGCTCCGCTTCGATCAGGCCGTCGACGCACTCGCCAACTCGATCGTCGTCTACGACACGCGCGGAAAGATCGTCTCGCGGCCGGCTCGGAACGGCGCGGATCCGCGCACCGTGTTGGCACCGCTTCAGCGGGTCCCGCGCGGTGCATACACCGTCCGCTGGCACGCGCTTTCGAGCGATTCGCATGTCGTCTCGGGCGTCTACACCTTCGGCGTCCGCATGAACGCGCCGCCCCCGACCGAGGCCTACGGGGCCTCCGGGCCGACCCGAAGCGAGGACGTCGTCCGCTGGCTCTACTTCGCGGCGCTCGCGCTCCTCGTCGGCGGGCTCGGCTTCCGCCTCTTGGTGCTGCCCCGGTCGATCCCGGAAGCGCTCGAGCGCCGCTTCTACATCGTCACCGGGATCGGCGCGGTCGGGATCATCCACGTCGGCATCGCCGCCTTCATCATGCGGTCCGAGGATGCGCTGCAGCTCCCCTTCGGGAGGCTGCTGTACGGCGATCTCTCGCCGGTCGCGACCGGCACGCGCTTCGGCCAGGCCTTCATCGCGATGACACTCGGCTTCACCTGGGTCCTCGCGTTGCTCTTCCTGGCCTGGCTCACCGGGAGGCGGGCCTTGCTGTGGCCCACGCTCCTGCTCGCTCTCGTCTTCGCGTCCGGGCTCTCACTCTCCGGGCACTCCGCCGTCGACTCCTCGTGGTTCACCCAGCTGGCCGACTGGGCGCACCTGTCCGCCGCGGTGCTCTGGGTCGGCGGGCTCGTCCAGTTGGCGGTCTGCGTCTGGCCGGCGGCTCCCGGGCTCCGCCGGGAGGCCTTTCTGCGCTTCGCGCGACTGGCGCCCGTCCTCATCGCCGTCCTCGTCGCAGCGGGCGTCTACCTGAGCATCCTCCGCCTGCCCCGGCTGAGCGACCTGTGGACGGCGGGCTACGGCCAGGTGCTGCTCGTCAAGCTCGGGCTCGTGTCGGCCGCGCTCGCGTGGGGCGCCTTCCACCACCTCTTCGTCAGGCCCCGGCTGGAGCGGACCGGCTGGGCGCGGAGGAGCCTGGTCGGGGAGGGCGCGGTCGCGATGACGATCCTGCTGCTCGCCGCAATCCTGGTGAACGCGAAACCGCCGGATCAGGCGGCGAGGAGGACAAGCCTCGTCTCGAACGTGAGCTCTTCACCGTCGAACCCGCCGTAGCAGTCCATGTCCTCGAATCCGGCCTCTCGCAGCATCTCGACCAGCTCGGTTGCCGTGTAGCAGCGGATGCTGTAGGGGTACTCCTTCCGCTCGCCGTCGTCCGGCAGATGCAGAAGCGTGTTCTCGTAGACGCTCGAGACCTGGTCGAAGCTCCCTTCCTCGATCAGGTAGCCGTCGCAGGCGCTCCCAGCGGCGCGCCTGAAAGATGCGCACGAGGCGGTCGCGATGCATCGTCTCGACGACGAGCCTCCCACCGGGACGCAGAACGCGCCGGAATTCGCGAAACGCCTGCGTATCGCCCTCCCTCCCGACGTAGCCGATCGAGGTGAAGAGGTTGAGCACCGCGTCGAAGCGCCCGTCGGGGAATGGGAGCTCGCGGTAGTCGGCCTCGACGAGCTCGAGGTCGAGCCCCTCCGCGCGACGCTTTGCCTCGGCCAGGAGCGCCCGCGAGCGGTCGGCGCCGGTGACGCGGTACCCGGCCTTCGTGAGCACGACCGAATGGCGCCCGTATCCGCACGGACAATCGAGGATCTCGGCGCCGGGCTCGCAGCCGGTCGCGCGGACGGCTCCGAGCGCCTCCTCCTCGGTCTGATCGTCGTCCTGGCGCGGCTCGTAGACGTCGAGGTACGCCTCCTCGAACAGCCGATCGAATTCGTCCTGGGCCACGGTCCTATACTCACTGACCATGCGCGAGCTCGCCGACTACCGCGACGAGTTCCCGATCCTCGCCCACACGACGTACCTGATCAACCACTCGCTCGGGGCGATGCCGGCGCGGGCCGAGCTCCGCGTCGCCGAGTACGCCCGCATGTGGAAGGAACGGGGGATCCGCGCCTGGGGCGAGGGGTGGTGGGAGATGCCGCTCACCGTAGGCGACCAGATCGGCCGGATCATCGGCGCGCCGCCCGGGACGACGACGATGCACCAGAACGTCACCGTCGCCGAAGCGATCGTGCTCTCGTGCTTCCGCTTCGAAGACGAGCGCAGGCGGATCGTCTACGAGGAGGGCAACTTCCCCTCGGTTCGCTACCTCTACCAGGCGCAGGCCGATCGCGGCGCAGAGATCGTCGTCGTGCCCGAAGGGCAGCCGGTGGCGGATGCGATCGACGAGCGCACGCTGCTCGTGCCGGTCACCCACGTCCTGTTCAAGACCGGCGAGATCCAGGACGTGGAGGCGATCGTCAGGCGAGCGCACGAGGTCGGCGCGCTCGTCGTCCTCGATGCGTACCAATCCGTGGGGACCGTGCCGCTCGACGTGTCGCGGCTCGGCGTCGACTTCGCCGTCGGGGGCTCCGTCAAATGGCTCTGCGGCGGCCCCGGGGCGGGTTGGCTCTACGTTCGGAGCGATCTCGCCGAGCGCCTCGAGCCCACGCTGACCGGGTGGCAGGCCCATGCGCGGCCGTTTTCGTTCGAGCCGGAGATGGACTACGCGCCGGGCGCCGGCCGCTTCCTGACTGGGACTCCGAACGTTCCCGCCCTCTACGCGGCGACCGCGGGCTACGACCTGATCGAGGAGGTGGGCGTCGAGAGGATCCGCGAGCACTCGATGCGCCAGACGGCCCTGCTCGTCGACCTGCTCGGGGCCGCCGGGTTCGACCTGACCGGGCCGCTCGACCCTGCGAAGCGCGGCGGTACCGTCACGGTCCGCACACCGGGCTTCGCGGCCGTTCACGGCGAGCTGGCCGAGCGGGAGATCCTGTGCGACTTCCGGCCCGACTCAGGCCTGCGCCTCGGCCCGCACTTCTTCACCACCGACGAGGAGCTCCGGTTCGCGGTCGAGCAGATCGCCGCGATCGTCGAATCCGGCGCGCACGAACGCCAGGCCGGCGCGGCCGCCTACTAGGGCCAGACGACCGTTGCGATCCCGCGCGCCGCGTGCGCGACCCGCACGGTGCGCCGCAGCCGCAGGTCGCCGTCGAGCGTCGTGACCGTCCCGCGAATCAGCGACGACGTGACCACATTGCTGCCGATGGTCGTGAGGTTGAACGACCCGTACGGCACCGAGGCAATCCGGCGGATTCGGCCATTGAGCGGGTTGACGAGCTCGATCCTGCTCGCATATCCGCTCGTGAGATAGGCCGGCGTGCCCGAGAACAGACCGAAGGCGACGTGCTGCGGCGGTGTACCGACCATGACCGAGAAGCGGAACTGCAGCGTGCGGGAGTCGAGGACTCTGACCAGGCTGTCCTCGGTCGAGGTGACGCAGAGCCGGGCGCCGTCCGGGCTGGTTGCGACATCGTGCGCCACGAAGCCGGGATCGAAACGCCGGAGCAGGCGGGGATGCGCGGGCCTGGAGACGCCAAGACGGCGAGCAGTTCGTGCGCGGTCTCGGCC
>JACDER010000302.1 GCA_013816275.1 Actinomycetota bacterium
CTGGTATTTCGTCACCGATCTCGTCTCCGGCGGCGGGAACTGGACGACTGTCGTGACGCTGCTGATCGGGTTGATCTACCTGGCGATCGCCGGGGCGAGCGACTCGCCATCGTCGTTCTGGTGGCATCTCGGCGCCGGCGTCCTGATCGGAGGCGCTCTCCTCAACTGGTGGCACAACTCCGACACCGACTGGGCGCTGATCGCAGTCGCCGGCCTCGTGTACGTCTGGATTGCCTACGGGACGAAGCGATCGAGCTGGGCCGTGCTTGGGGCGATCGGGCTGTTCCTGTCCGCCGTGCACTACGCGTCCGAGTGGTCGAACGAGACCATCACGATCACCGGAATCACGGACACGCGCGGCTGGGTGCCGTACGCGGTCTTCGCCTTCCTCGGATTCCTGCTCGTCGTCCTCGGCCTGCGCCGGCGTGGCGGGGCTGCCGGAGAGCCGGAGCGCATCCAGTTGAAGAGCTGACGGCGGGATACGATTTACCCCGTGAAGATCGGGGTTCTGGCCGTCCAGGGAAACTTTCGCGAGCACATCCAGATGTTGCGCCGGCTCGGTGCGGACGCCGTCGAGGTCCGTAAGCCCGAGCAGCTCGCCGAGCTCGACGGGCTGGTCGTCCCCGGCGGCGAGTCGACCACGTTCATGCGACTGATGCGGCTCTACGGGCTCGATGAGGCGCTCCGCCGTTTCCAGGGCCCGGTCCTGGGGACATGCGCCGGGATGATCGTGCTCGACCGCGACCACCTCGGTCTCGTCGACATCGCCGTCGATCGCAACGCTTACGGGCGGCAGGTGGCGAGCTTCGAGGCCGACCTCGCGCTCGATGGCGACGAGCGCCCGCTGCGCGGCGTCTTCATCCGCGCTCCGAGAGTGCGCGAGGCCGGGCCGGACGTCCAGATGCTGGCCGAGCTCGACGGCGAGCCCGTGGCTCTCCGCGACGGGCGGTTCGTCGTCACTTCGTTCCACCCCGAGCTGACGGACGACACGCGCATCCATGAGCGATTCCTGGAGCTGGTGAAGGAGGCGGTGAAGCCGCCTGTCCGCGCCAGCGGACCAGGGAAGGGGGCTCCGGGGGAACCGGGAGGTTGCCCCGCTACCGAAGAGGAGCTGTATGTCAGGTCACAGTAAGTGGTCGTCGATCAAGCACAAGAAGGGGGCAGCGGATGCCAAGCGCGGGAAGCTGTTCTCGAAGTTGTCGCGCGCGATCATCGTCGCGGCGCGTGAGGGCGGGCCGGATCCGGACGCCAACCTTGCGCTCCAGAACGCGATCGAGAAGGCCCGCTCCTACTCGATGCCGAAGGACAACATCGAGCGCGCGGTCCAGCGCGGAGCCGGCACGGGCGCCGACGCCGAGGCGTTCGAGACGGTCACCTACGAGGGATACGGCCCGAACGGCGTGGCCGTGTTCGTCGAGGCATTGACGGACAATCGCAACCGCACCGCAGCCGACGTCCGGCATGTGTTTTCCAAGCACGACGGCTCGCTCGGCGGGTCCGGATCGGTCGCCTGGCTCTTCGAGCGCAAGGGCGTCGTCCTCGTGCCCGCCGACGGCGTGGACGAGGACGAGCTCACGCTCGCGGCCGCCGAAGGCGGGGCGGAGGATGTCGACCTCGACGGCTCGAGTTATGTCGTGACCGCTGCTCCGGACGACCTTTCCAAGGTGCGGGAGGCGATCGAGGAGGCCGGCATGGCGGTCGAGGCCGCCCAGCTGACGATGGTCCCCAAGACGACGGTCGAGGTCGAGGACGAATCGTCGGCGAAGAAGATCCTCCGCATGATGGACGCGCTCGAGGAGTCGGATGACGTCCAGGACGTGTATTCCAACTTCGACATCCCGGAGCGCGTCCTAGAGACGGTCGCTTCGTAGTTTCGGCTACCCCGACCCGCTAGCCCACATACACGGCTCGGCTGACGGCGCTCCTGCCGCGAGAGGCGGCGGCTGCTCGATAGTCCCCTCTCGCGGCGACCGGGAGGGAGAAGTTCCCGTGCGCGTCGGTCTTGGCCGAGCCGATGACCCGCCAGCTCGTGCCGATCCGGTGCTGGATCGAGACCGGCAACCCGAGCACAGGGTGGTAGAAGGCGTCCGAGACGGATCCGAGCAGCGTTCGACCGGAGGCGGACAGCTCGATCCTGGTCGGGGGAAGGTTGCCGACTACGCGCACGTTCGACATGGCCCAGAACGCCTGGCCGCGGTTCCAGACCGAGGGCAGATCGAGCCCCCCGACGAGGTAGTCCCCCCACTCGCCGGCCGAGTCGGTGATCGGATCGGCGAGCTCGAAATGCACGACCGCGAAGGCCTTGGGCGCGACCGGGAAGGCGAGGGCTGCCTCGAAGCCCGCGTGGTCAGACTCGGGTGACCGCGTGAGCGCGTAGAAACCCAGGATCGTGCCGACGATCCGCTTTCCGACGTAGTGCGGTACCGCGATCGGGTCCTTCTTCTCGAGTGGCCACCCGCGCGTGGGGGCGTCGACCGCTACCGACTTC
>JACDER010000303.1 GCA_013816275.1 Actinomycetota bacterium
GAGCAGCGTTCTCATCAGTCCGTTCTCCCCTCCACCCCCGTCCATGTAAACAGGAGCGTGTGAGGCAAATGTTAAGGGACGGGCGCTAGCCCACGACTAGCGCACGACGAACGGCAGGCTCGCCTTCCTGCTCGCCCGACCGGGATTGACCGCCGCGACGAGCGAGACGACGATGCGGTACCTGCCCTTCGGGAGCGCGCGCGCCGGAAAACGTACTGCCCTTGTCTTTCCGCCGATCGCCTGGCCGAGCTCGGCCAGGATGCTGCGTCCGCCCGAGAGATCGATCACGCCGGACGTGTAGTCGCAGTCGAGGTTGCACGTGAGCTGGAACTGGATCGACGAGCCGCGCTTGCCCGCCGAAGCCGCTTTGGGTGGGGCGGGAAAGGTCACGGTCGCCTTCACGGGGAGCCGCATGCCGGGGCAGCGAGCGATCACTCCGCGACCGATCTCCTGGAAGGCTTGCCGGACGAGCGGGAGGCTTGGCTTGGGCGTGTGGTCCGCGTAGTAGAGGCCCGACTGCCAGCGCCCGAGATCCGGCTCGTCGAAGGCGTGGTAGAGGAACATCGCCTTGACGGTCGGCTGGCAGAAGGCGATGCCGAGCGCCTCCTTGTACCGCTCGCCCTGCACGTCCGGCGGCACGGGCTTGGTCGAGGCCTGCTCGGAATGCGTGTATTTCTTGATCTTGCTCTTCGGAATGGTCGACTGGATGCCGTACTCGTCGTAGACGATCGGGATCTGGGCGCCGACCTGCTTCGTCCCGTCGAAGGCCTGTCCGAGCGCCGAGACGAGCTTGTCGTAGTCGGCGAGCGTGATGTTGGTCGAGGTCGGATGCCGCGTCGACGGCAACTCGCTCGAGTTCGCCCCGTACGGGTGGAACGCGAACCAGTCCATGATCGGCTTCTGCCGCCCGCTCGCGCGGTAGACCTGGCCGAGGTCGCGGATGAACGCGGTGGGCGAGTGCGACTTGCTGCTCGCGGCCGGGTTGTCGTGTCCGCGCGGCGAGACCGCCCCGCCGATGACAGTGATCTTCGGCGAGACCGCCTTCAGCGCGTCGTAGGTGTCCGCCAGCACGCGCTCGTAGGTGCGGGCGGCGAGGTTGCCGCCGCTCGAGTCGAACTGAGGCGCCCAGAAGTTGTTCAGGTTCGGCTCGTTGCCGACGATCACCTTCGTGAAGGTCGGGAACTCCTCGGCGACCGACGCCGCGAACTGGGCGAACTGGCCGCGCTGCTCCTCGGTCACCGGCGTGTACGCGCCGCGTGTGTTCGTCACGGCGACGTAGACCGGAATCCCGAGCAGGCGCGAGGCGGCAGAGACGTTCCCGAGCGTTTGCTGGTCGTACTCCCGCAGCGAGGTCACTTCCGGCCACCAGAACGCGTGAAAGTTGACCGCCTTGAAACCGGCCAGCTTCGCCAGCGCCATGTTGGCCTTCGTCTCGACCAGGCTCGTCCGCAGCAGGAGGCCTTCGTTCGCGCCGATGAGCAGGCTCGGGCCTCCTGCGCGTGCCGGCGACGCCAGGACAAGAGCGAAGAGGACCACGAAGAAGATCCGCCGCACGGGTGTGCACATTAGCGGCCTGGCAGGCTATTCCTCCCGATGCCCCTCCGACTGAACGTTTCCGCGCTCGTTCTGGCCTCGGCGGGCGCGCTGCTCGCGGCCGCTCTCTTCTTTGGCGGGGGCAGCGACGACGCCGACGTCCTGCCGGTCGCGCTGGCCTCGCTCTTCCTCGCCGGCGCGGCCGTCGTGGCGATGCTTTCCGGCCTGCTGCCGCGTCCCCGCCTCGACGGGACCGGCCTGGCGTTCCTCGGGCTGCTCGGCGGGTTCGCGGTCTGGAGCGGCCTCTCGGTCTGGTGGTCGATCGCTCCCGACCTGTCCTGGAACCTGTTCAACCGCGAGCTCGCCTACGTCGCCTTCGCCGTCGCGGGGCTGTACGTGGGCGCGGTCGTCCCGGGCTCGCTCCGGGCGGTCGCCACCGGGCTCCCGGTTGCGCTCGGCGCGGTGATTGCGTGGGCGCTCCTAGGCAAGGTGTTTCCGTCGCTTGTGGCCGAGGGAGGGCACGTGGCGCGTCTCCGCTCTCCGGTCGGCTACTGGAACGCGCTCGCGCTGCTCGGGGCCGTCGCCGTGGTGCTCGGCCTCTGGCTCGCGACGGATGCCGGCCGCAGCCGGGCGGCACGCGTCGCGAGCGCGGTGCTTGTGTACGGCGCGATCGTCGCCGTCGTGTTGACGTACTCGCGCAGCGGAATCGCGCTCATGGCGCTTGCCGCGCTCGCCTGGGTGGTCGTGGGCCGAGCCGCCTTCGAGACGCTGGCGGTCCTCGCCCTGGCGGCTGCGGCGGCGGCGCCCGTGCTCGTGTACGCGTTCCTCAGCCCGGGAATCACGGACGACGGTCAGGCCTACTCGGTGCGCGTCCACGACGGGGCGTTGTTCGCGCCCGTGGTGCTCGCGGCCGCGGGATGCGGGTCCGACGCGACCACGAGGTCGGACGC
>JACDER010000304.1 GCA_013816275.1 Actinomycetota bacterium
ACGCGGTCGACCAGCGCCAGCGACGCGGACGGCGACGAGTCGGCGAGCGTCACCACCACCACGTCCCCCGCCTGAGGAGCCTTCTCCGGGAGCGGCTTCCCGGCCTCGAAGTGAACTGCCGCGGACAGCGGCCTTCCTCCGACCGTGCGCGCCACGACGTACTCGCCCAGCGTGAATCCCGTCTGCGGGACGAGGTAGTAGAACGACTTCCCGAGGCCGAGCTCGTGCGCGCGGTCCCGGAGGCTGCGCCCCACGCTGATCCAGTGCGGCAGGGCCTTCGCGGGGAGCGCGGGAAGCGGTTTGTCGCCGAACGACGAGATCCGGCGTAGGAGCGGCTGAGAGGCCTCGCTCGACAGCGCGAAGCTGGCCCGCGCCCCTCGCGAGCGGAGATTCTCGGCGATCGCCGGCACGAGCTGCTCGGGAGCGTCGACGACGAGGACGACCCTGTTCGCGCCGACCGGCGCGGTGGTCACCGGGTGGAGGTTCAACATCCGGGCCATGAGTGGATACGGGGCTGCGCTTGCGAACGTCCAGCCGGCGAGGACGAGCGTGGTGACCGCGAGCCCGAACGCGATCCGTCGTGTCTGGCGCCGCCGCCGGAAGAACGCACGGCCGTCCCGTGGTCGCGCGGCCACGATCAGCGACGCGGCCGGCCGCTCCGCTCTCAGCCTGCGGGTCGCCACCGAACGCTGTGAAACCGTCCGCGTGAGCGCGGCGGTGAGCTGGCGCGAGGAGCGGGCATCCTCGCCCATCCCCAGTCCCGCGATCGCCTTGGCGTTCCAGCGCGCGTGCCCGGCCGGCGAGCCGAACGCGATGATCGGCTTCCCGCGCACGAGCGCCTCGAGACAGGTGACTCCCGCCGTCGAGTGGACGACGGCGTCGGAGGCCGCGATCAGCTCGCTCATCTCATGGGTGAAGCCGAGGATCTGAGCGCGGGGCTGGTCGGCGAAGCGGGTCTCGAGCCGCTTGTGCGCCTGCTCGTTGATCCCGCAGATGCAGATGACCGTCGCATCCTCGAGCCGGAGAGCGGCGCGCACGGCGCGGTCGAGCTTGCCGACGCCCCAGCCGCCACCCGATACGAGGATCAGCGGCCCGTCCTCCGGCAGCCCGAGGGCGCGGCGGGCGTCGCGCTTCGCTCTCGGCTCGAAGAACGTCCGCTGCACGGGTGGACGGACGACGCGCGCGCTCCCCACTCCCGCCACTCGCTCGACGGGGCGCACGCACGATTCGTGGACGACCAGGTGCAGGTCGATCCCCGGGTGTGCCCACAGGGGATGGACGCCGAAGTCGCTCACCGTGGCCAGGGCCGGGATCTTCAGGACGCCGCGGCGCCGCAGGTAACCGATGATGCTCGTCGCCGCCGGATGCGTCGAGACGATGACATCCGGCTGGACGCTCCTGATCAGCCGCAGCAGCGGCTTGGATCCGAACACGGCCAGGCCTGTCCGTGCGATCGCGCGCCCCGGTGGGAAGCGGGCGAAGAACGCGCACTCGAGGCCGTACGTCCAGGTGAGGCAGCGGAGCTGCATGCGATACACGTCCCGGCTCATGAACGGGATGACGCGGCCGACGTGCTGAAGCGCGTCGTGGACGACGACCTCCGCGGACTGGTCCACCAGCTCCGTCTCGAGAGCACGAGCGACCGCACGGTGGCCCTCGCCCTCTTCGGCGGACAGGATCAGCACGCGGCGCTTCGGTTGCGGCGGCGCGTGTGGCGTGGGCTGGAGCTCGATCGCTTCGCTCACGGTTGCTGCCGATCTTCTCGGAAAAGCCGGACGGCGGTCAAGCCCCTTGTGGACATCCGCGTCGCAGCTACGATCGGCGCCTCGTAGTCAAAGGAGGAATCTGAATGAAACGCATCGTTCTTGGGCTCGCTGCCCTGTCGGCGCTTGTCCTGACAGCGCCGGTGTTCGGATCCGGAGCCGGCCTGATGTCGGGCTCCCCGAGCAAGTGGGAGAACATCCAGGTCGGGATCACGTACCGGCTCTACCATCCGGGTAACACCCTCGGCAACAAGCTGAAGAAGCTGAAGACGATCAGCTGCGGGACCGGCAAGGAGCCGTGGGTCGCCGGAACGTACGGGACGAGCCCACGTGGCTTCGACATCTACGAGGGCCATCCGATCTGCTCGGACCCGGGCGAGACCACGCGGGTGGGCAACCCGACGGTGATGGGCGTGAAGGGCTATCTCGGCGTCTTCTGTCCGCCGCCGAAGACCTGCACCGTGTCGCAGGGATTCAAGAACGGCTTCCTGCTGACGTGGAACGCCAAGCCGTCGAAGCCCTATAAGAAGAACACGACCATCCAGATCAACACCTCGCATCTGACGCTCGCGCAGCTGATGAAGGTCGCGAACGGCCTGAAGAAGGTGGGTTAGGCCGGATCACTCCAGTGGAGCATCGTGGCGACGCGGCGGAACCCGGCGCGGGCATAGACGCGCTGGGCCGTCTCGTCGCCCGGTGAGAGCACGCACGTAGAGG
>JACDER010000071.1 GCA_013816275.1 Actinomycetota bacterium
GGGGCAGGGAATGGTCGCCGGCGACCTCGTCAACACGGCGTCGCGCGTGCAGTCGGTCGCCGACCCCGGCACGGTTCTCGTCGGCGAGTCGACGCGGCGCACCACCGAGCAGACGGTCGTCTACGAGGAGGCGGGCGCCTTCGAGCTGAAGGGCAAGGACGGGCTCGTGCCGCTCTGGAAGGCGCTGCGGGTCGTCTCGGGAGCCCGCGGCTCGCTCAAGTCGACCGGGCTCGAGGCCCCCTTCGTCGGCCGCGACCGGGAGCTCCGCCAGATCAAGGATCTCTTCCACGCCTCCGCCGAGGGGCGGAAGGCCCATCTCGTCTCCGTCACCGGCATCGCCGGGATCGGCAAGTCGCGCCTCGCCTGGGAGTTCTACAAGTACTTCGACGGCCTGCCCCAGCTCACGTACTGGCACCGGGGCCGCTGCCTCGCCTACGGCGAGGGCGTCACCTACTGGGCGCTCGCCGACATGGTGCGGATGCGCTGCCGGATCGTCGAGGACGAGGAGCCCGCCTCGGCCCTCCAGAAGCTGAGCTCGACGCTCGAGGAGCACATCGCCGACCCGGAGGAGCGGCGTTTCGTCGAGCCGCGGGTGGCCCAGCTGCTCGGCCTGGCCGAGCAGGAGGCGCGCGACAAGCACGACCTGTTCGCGGCCTGGCGGCTCTTCTTCGAGCGGCTCGCCGAGACCTACCCGACCGTGCTCGCCTTCGAGGACATGCAGTGGGCGGACGAGAGCCTCCTCGATTTCGTCGAGTACCGCTCGAATGGTCACGCAACTCCCCGCTCTACGTGATCACGCTCGCACGCCCAGAGCTGCTCGAGCGCCGGCCGACCTGGGGCGCGGGCCATCGCAACTTCAGCTCGCTCTACCTCGAGCCGCTCTCGCCGAACGCGATGGAGGAGCTCCTGACCGGGCTCGTCCCCGGCCTGCCGGAAGCGGTGCGCGAGCAGATCCTCGCGCGGGCCGAGGGCGTCCCGCTCTACGCGGTCGAGACGGTGCGGATGCTGCTCGACCGCGGCCTGCTCGTGCGGGAGGGTCCGGTCTACCGGCCGGTCGGCGAAATCGGCGCGCTCGAGGTGCCAGAGACGCTGCACGCCCTGATCGCGGCGCGCCTCGACGGCCTCTCCGCCGCGGAGCGGCGCCTGCTCCAGGACGGGGCCGTGCTCGGCAAGACATTCACGCGGGCCGGGCTCGCGGCTCTCTCCGGCCTCCCCGAGGCGGAGCTCGAGCTGTTCCTCTCCTCGCTCGTGCGCAAGGAGGTGCTCGGCGTCCAGGCCGACCCGCGCTCGCCCGAGCACGGCCAGTACGGCTTCCTGCAGGACCTCGTCCGCCACGTTGCCTACGAGACGCTCTCCAAGCGCGACCGCCGCAACCGCCACCTGGCTGCGGCCGAGCACCTGACCGCCGCCTTCGCCGGCGAGGAGGACGAGGTGGTCGAGGTCGTCGCCTCCCACTACCTCGCCGCCTACGAGACGGCGCCGGAGGCCGACGACGCGGCCGAGATCAAGCAGAAGGCGCAAGCGATGCTCGCCCGGGCCGGCGAACGGGCAGCCTCGCTCGGCGCCGCCCCCGAGGCGCAGCGCTACTTCGAGCAGGCCGCCGGGCTCTCGGACGGGCCGCTGGCACGAGCCGAACTCCTCGACCGGGCCGGTTCGCTCGCCCGGTACGCGGCTCGGCCCGAGGACTCGCTCCGGCTGCTCGGCGAGTCGATCGCACTCTACGAGGACGAGGGAGATACACACGCCGCGGCCCGCGTCTCGTGCCGGCTCGCCGAGGTGGAGTCCAACTCGGGCCGGCTCGACCAGGCCCTCGAGCGGTTGGAGCGCGCCTTCGCCGTCATCTCGGGCGATGAGCCCGACGCAGACCTCGCGCTGCTGGCGGCCCGGCTCGCGCACGGGTATGCGTTTGCGGGCGACCTCGAGCGAGCGAGCGGGCCGAGCTCGCGCTCGACGTCGCAGAGTCGCTCGGATTGCCCGAGTCGATCACGCGCGCCTTCACCAGCAAGGCGTTCATCGCCGAAGCCCGAGGTCACCCGCAGGAGGGGGTCGCCTTCCTTGCCCAGGCGCTCGCGATCGCAGTCGAGCACGATCTTCCCGAGCAAGTGGCCACGATGTATCTCAACCTCTCGGACTCTTCCTTCAAGCAAGACCGCTACACCGATGCGCTCGGCTACCTTCAGCCCGCGCTCGAGCTCGCACGCAGGCTCGGCAACCGGCCGAGCGAGTGGTCCTTACTCGCCGAGCTGACCTACCCCCTCTACATGACCGGGCGCTGGGGTGAGGCGCTCGCGGCCCTCGAGGACCTGACGGAGGAGCAGATCCGCTCGGGGGCGATGTTCCTCAGCATGCTCACCTCGGTGCTCGAGATCCACATCCACCGCGGTCAGCTCGAGCAGGCGCAGCGTCTCTACTCGCTGTTCTCACGCCTCGAGACCTCAGCCGACATCCAGGAGCAGGGCGTCTACAGGGGCGCGACAGCGGCGCTGCGCCGCGCCGAGGGCCGCTTCGGCGAGGCGCTCGAGGCGGGCGCGTCGACCGTCGAGCTCGCGCAAACCTTCGGCGTCGGCCACCAGTTCGTCAAGCAGGGCCTCGTCGAGGCGATCGAGGCGGCACTCGCGCTCGGCGAGCGGGAGAAGGCCGGGGAGCTGCTCGCGACGATCGAGAAGCTCCCGCCGGGGCTCCGGCCGCCGTACCTCGAGGCGCAGGCACACCGCTTCCGGGCGCGGCTCGACGTAGACGAGGCGGGCTACAAGGCCGCGGCCGCCCGTTTCCGCGAGCTCAATGTCCCGTTCTGGCTCGGGGTCACGCTGCTCGAGCACGGCGAGGAGCCGGGCCTCGCCGAGGCGCGCCAGATCTTCGAGCTGCTCGAGGCGGCGCCCTGGCTCGAGCGAGTCACAGCGGCTGCCGCCGAGCACCAGGCGCACGTCCCCGCATGAAGGACCGCAGACGGAATTCTCTAGCAGTGCCGGAGATCATTCTGTTACAGCTTCTTAGGCACGTTGAGTGGTGCGGCCGTGGCGGGACAGGCGACAACGGCTCGCCCTCCGGACCGGCGAACACGAGGGCGCCGTCCGCTGGCCGTCCGCTCGCCAGCGGGTGCCGGCGCAAACGTGCGACGTCTTCGGCGGCGAGCGGCACGCTGCGCCGGCCCGCTCGGGACTACGGCACAAGCCACGCGTACTCGCCGCTTCCGTCGCGGACGCGGTCGAGGCTGGCTGGCCCGAACGTGCACGACACCGCTGTCGAGGTCGAGCCCGTCCGGACCGCAATCAAGCGCGCGCAGTTCGCCCAGGCGCAGTCCTGCGCCGAACGCGAGTGCGTACAGCGGGGCGGCGAAGCTGCGACCAAGCCGCGTGTCGTCGGCCTCGCAATGCACGACGATCGCCGGGGCCTCTTCCGGCGTCAGGATCCGCGGCGGCTTCTCGCCCTCGGCAGCAACCGGGACCGTCACCCCGGCGCACGGGTTCGCATCGACCTCGCCGTACCGCTGTGCAAGCCTGAGCGCAACTCTGAGCGCTGTGAGAGCCTTACGCGCGTGCTCGGGGGTCGTCTCCGCGGCAAGGGCGTCGACGAGCCGCTGCACGTCGCCACCGGTCAGGGACAGCGCAGCTGTTCCTCGTACTTGCGCACCACTGAGGGCTTGTAAGGCTGGCCCTTGTTAGTGCGGACGCTGCCGTCACGCATGCCGCGGACGAGCCGCCGCTGCGCTGCGTCGCAGTGCGAGCGAGAAACAAAAACCCCGCGAGTGCGAGGTTTTTCCGAGAGGCCCATACGGGATTCGAACCCGTGCCGCCGCCGTGAGAGGGCGGTGTCCTAGGCCACTAGACGAATGGGCCGAGCGAACGTGCAGTGTAGCGAGGGGCGGAAAAGACCGAAACGGTACGCCGCTACAATGCGCCCACCCGTTGCGGGGTCGTCTAATGGTAGGACGCCTGACTCTGGATCAGGTAGTCAAGGTTCGAGTCCTTGCCCCGCAGCTCGAAACTCGGGGTTAGCGGTCTCCATCCTGAAGGGATGCTCCGAACTGCTTGCGAAGCTCGGCCCGGACCTGTTCGAGATAGGCCGCAATCTCGAGATCCCCCTTCGTCCCCGAGCGCGGAGCTCGGCGATCATTGCGTCGCTTTGCGCCACGAGCCTGATGAGACGCTTCTGCTCGGATTCCGCTTCGCCGGAAATTGCCATCGTGGGCCGTAGATACCCCGGGGGCCTTCAAACTTGCAGTCCGCGACCTCGCTGCTTCGTAACTGGCGAGTGGCGCCTCGTGGGACAGGCCAGCTGGGCCGAGGCTAGCTGGGCCGAAGCAAGCTGGAACGAAGCGAGCTGGGCCAAGGCAATCGCTCGCGGAATAGCAGCACCCAGTCGAAAGGCTTCCGAAAGAGCGCCGGCGAAAGTCGGCGCTCTTTCCGTTACTGGAGCTCGACGCGGCGGCGAACGGTGCCGGCGCGTGGATGCCGCGCCTCGACGCCGATCTCTGTGCCTGCCGGCGCCTCGATCACCCACTCGAGCTTCGTGAGGTCGCCGGTCGATTCGTCGTTTGCCCACCAGGTCGTCGAGCGTTTGTCGGCACGGCCTTTCAACTGGCCGACCTCTGTCTTCATCTCGCCGCCCACCAGTCGTGCGCCGTCGGGCAGCTCCAGCTCGACTTCGAGACTACGCACCGCGCTCCGCTCCACCGCCTTGTCGGTCACGCTCGTCGGGAGCCAGCCGGAATTCTGCAACACGAGCCGCACGAGATACGAGGTCTCACCGAGCTTCTCCACGTCGAGCGAGCGAGCCTCGAGAAGCGGTGAGATCAGGAGGTGAAAGAGCGCCCAGTCGGAGTGCGGCGCAACTTCCTCCTCGAGACGGTCGAACGGCACGTTGAACCAGTAGTTGATGATGTCCCATCCTCCGAGCTCCACCTTGCCGAGCTCCGGGTGATCGAACTCGTACCAGTCGACGTAGGCATCCGGATAGGTCTTGCTCGCCCACTCGATCAGCGTCAGATCGTCCTCGACCGAGTGTTCTCGGATCCAGTCGGTGAAGTGGTAGTCGGAGAGGCCGGCCTGCCGCTGCGGGCTCCAGAACTCGGTGGTCCACGAGAAGATGCCGAGGTGGTCGTACATCCAGTCGTGCGCGCCACCCTTGATCGACTGCTTCGGCTCGTACTTGAAGTCGTGGAAGACGGAGACGGCCGGATAGCCGGTCAGTTCTGTGCCGCGCTCACCGATCAGCTTGTACGCGCGCAGGTCGGCGGTCGGAAACTCGTCGTCGGGATGACCCGCGTACGGCCGAAGATGGACGCCGCTGAATGTGTGGTAGGCGATGTGCCCGGTGATGTTCGGGCGCTCCGTCACCGCCTGAACCATCGCGCGCACCTCGGGCTCGGAGGTCGGGTACGGGCCGGCACCGCGCTGTTCGTGCTCCGGCGCCCAGTCGGCGGGGAAGTTGCGGTTAAGATCGAGACCCTCTAGCGGCGGCGGCACCTTGATCGTGACGCCGTCGTAGTTGTCGATCCGGCCCTCGGTCAACAGGCGGTAGAACGGCCCGTCCTCAGGAGAGTCGACCGGCTCGCGGCGCACAAGCAGCTTCTGTTCGTCGGGATGCCGGCGCCACGCGCCGTTCGGATCCTCGATCCGCATGTCGAGTACCCGGCCGTCGCCGTCGAGATCCTCGACCTGCAAGCCGTCCCCCGGCTCTTCCCGTGGGTAAGGCCGCACGCTCGAGCGGATGAACCGTCGCTCCTCGAGCCCGCGCTCGGCGCCGTCCGGGTTCAGCCGGGGAATCACGTAGAACGTCCGCGTGTCGACCGCACGGGTGACGAGCTCGTTCTCGCCGTGCTCCGTCAGCAGCTTGTGGATGAGATGGAGCGCCGCCGTGCAGCCGGTCCACTCCATGGAGTGGATGTTCGCCTCGATCAGGAGCGCCGGCTTGTCCTGATGTTCACCGGTTTCGGAATTCGTGATGGTGACGAGCCAGATGTCCCGACCCTCGTACGAGGTGCCGATGGATTCGACACCGCAGAGCTGCGCGGCCTCGCCGGCCCACTCGCGCAGCGTGTCGGTGAGCTCGTCGTAGGCGTAGAAGTGGTCGTACGCGACGGGACGCACGTTCTAGTGCGTCAGCTCAGCCACGAGCGGGGCCGTGTCGTACGGTTCGAAGCCGAGCCTAGCGGCGATCTCCTCGCTGGAGGGTCTCGTTCCCTCCGCGAAGAGCGCGCGCAGCAACTCGCCCGTCTTCGGGTTCCGCCACCAGTCCTCCCCCACCTCGTCGATCAGATACGCGCGAAGCTGCGCGTGCCGGATCCAGGCACGGAGATAGTCAGCTGAGTAGAAGCCTGCATCCATGTCGGCGAGATGACCGTCGGCCGGGTAACGCACGCCCGTCGCAGCGGTCAGCCGCTCCGAATAGTCGTCGCTAATCAGGCTGGCCTCGTCGAAGTTGGACCAGAAGTCGAGCTCGAACTGAAGCTTGGCCGTGTAGCGCCGGAAGAGGAGCGCCTCGAGGAAGACGGTCGCCTCCGCGTTCGTGTGGGCCTCGTCGTCGGTGAGGTCGAAGTGCTCGGCGTGCCACGCCGGTTCGCGCGTGATCGCCTCGCAGATGTACGAGTAGATCTCCGTCAGTGCATGGTCGCGCGAGATTCTGCGAAACGTGTACGGCAAATTGGGGTCGACACCGGCGTAGTGCAGCGCGTGACCGGCTTCGTGGAGGAACGCCTGATAGTCGTGCAGCCCTCCCTGTGCGCGCGTGATCAAGTGCACGACGGTCGGCGGATCGGATGCGATCACACAGGCACGCGGAGACTTCTGGGGCCGGTCGTCGAGATCCAGCCGGATGTTCTTGTCGGCAGCGAGATCGAAGCCGAGCGCGGACAGCGTCGCGAGACAGACGTTGGTCGCCCTGTCCTTCGTGTACGTCGAATCGAGCGGCGAAAGGCGGCGGACGTAGCCCATGTGCGCTGACGAGGGCTGCTCCTCCCGGTCCGATCCGAGCAACCGCTCGAACCAGCGCTCCCGCATCGCGATGAACGCGCGTTCGATCTCGTCGCTGGCCGCCGCGAGAACGGACTCGAGCTCGCGCAGCGAGATCTGCTTCTCCTCTTCGTTGCGGGCGACCGCGTCGGGCTGCTCCGTCAGATCCGCCTCGAGCTCCTCGTATGCG
>JACDER010000305.1 GCA_013816275.1 Actinomycetota bacterium
CGACTCGTACGACCTGATGATCCTCGACCTGATGATGCCGGGGATGTCCGGCCTCGAGGTCTGCCGGAAGATCCGGTCGGAGAGCAAGATTCCGATCGTCATGCTGACTGCGAAGGACGCGGAGCTCGACCGCGTGCTCGGTCTAGAGATCGGCGCCGACGACTACGTCACCAAGCCCTTCTCCGTCCCGGAGCTCGTCAGCCGTGTGCGCGCGATCCTGCGCCGGCGCGAGCTCGACCGGTCCGACGCGGACGGGGTCGTCCGCCGGGTTGGCGGCCTGCGGATCGATCTCGGCAGGCACCAGGTGATCGTGGACGAGGAGCCGGTGCAGCTGACGCCCTCCGAGTTCAAGCTCTGCTCGCTGCTCTCCCAGCAGCCGGAGCGCGTCTTCACGCGCCGCCAGATCATGGAGTACCTCTGGGAGAGCCCCTACGTCGGCGACCAGCACGCCTGCGAGGTGCACATCTCGAATCTCCGGCGGAAGCTAGAGCGCGACCCCTCGAAGCCGGAGCGGATCATCACCGTGCGCGGCGTGGGCTACAAGCTCGTCGCTGCCTAACGCGGCGGCCTGAGCACCGCGAACGGATCCGTGATCTCGAGCCCGCGCGAGCGGAAGCGGAACAGCGCGGCCGGGCGGCCCCCGGACGGGCCGTGGCTGCGCACCTCGCCGGTCGGCTCCAGCGCGCCACGCCGTAGCAGCACTCGCTTGAGGTTCGTCGCGGAGACGGGGTGCCCGAGCGCGGCGACGTAGATCTCGCGCAGCTCCGAGAGGGTGAACTCCTGCGGCGCGAGCGCGAATCCCGCGTTCGAGTACGAGAGCTTGGCGCGTAGCCGCTCCCGGCCGGCCAGCGTGATGTCGCCGTGGTCGAAGGCCATCCGCGGCAGCTCGTCGACCGGGTGCCAGTGTGTGTCTTCGGGCAGCGCGGGATCCAGGTCGCGCGGGACGAGACCGAGGTAGCAGGTCGCCAGCTGCCATTCGCGCGCGCCGCGGTCGGGATCGCTCAGCGTCTCGAGCTGCTCCAGGTGGGCGACCTCGCGGACGTCGACCTTGGCCGCGAGATGCCGCCGGATCGACTCCTCGAGCGTCTCTCCCGGCTCGAGGTAACCGCCCGGGAGGGACCAGGCGCCGAGGTCGGGCTGCTTCGCGCGCTCCCACAGGAGAACCTGGAGGCGGTTCTCGCGCACCTGGAGGATGACCGCCAGGGTGACGTGAGTCGGTGAAGGCCGCGCCGATGTTTTCGCCTCAGGAGCCGAAACTCTGGTAGACTCTGCCATAGGTTTTAGACTATCAGTCGTAAACCTCACGCAATGAAAAGATCTTCAACGGATCTCGTCATCGTCGGCACCGGAGTAGCCGGCCTTTACGCGGCGCTCTGCGCGGCGGCCGAGGCCGACGTCGAGCTCGTCTCCAAGGGATCGCTCGTCTCCTCGGCCAGCTACCTGGCGCAGGGCGGCGTCGCGGCTGCGGCGCGCCTGGGTGATTCTCCCGCGCTTCACGCCGAGGACACGATCCAGGCCGGCCGCGGCCTCTGCCGGCCGAGCGCGGTTCGTGTCCTGACCGAGGAAGCGCCCGCGCGGATCGTCGACCTCGTCGATCTCGGCGTCGAGTTCGAGGACGAGCCCGGCCGCGAGGGCGGCCATTCCGTCGCCCGCGTGTTCCACTCCGGGGGCGCCGCGACCGGGAAGGAGATCGCCCGCGTGCTCGCGGAGCGCGTCCGCGCGAATCCGCGCATCCGTGTCTCCGAAGGCGAAACCGTCGCCGGGCTCTGGCGCTCGAACGGGCGCTGCGCCGGCGTCGTCACGGATCAGCGTGCGATCTCCGCACGGGCCACGCTCCTCGCAACCGGCGGCGCGGCGGCGTTGTGGAAGCGGACGACGAATCCTGCCGGCGCCCTCGGCCAAGGGATCGCGCTCGCCTACCGGGCGGGAGCCGGGGTCGCCGATCTCGAGTTCATCCAGTTCCATCCGACGGCTCTCTCCGGCTCGAGCCTGCTGCTGAGCGAGGCCCTCCGGGGCGCAGGCGCGCTCCTGCTCGACGACCACGGCGAGCGCTTCACCGACGAGCTTGCGCCCCGGGACGTCGTCGCCCGCGCGATCGACGCCCGCGGGACGGCGCTGCTCGACCTGCGTCCGATCGAGCGAGGGCGCTTCCCCGGCCTGATGGCGAGCATCGAGGAGGCGGGCTACGACCCGGGGGAGGAGCCGATTCCCGTCTCGCCGGCCGCGCACTACACGATGGGCGGAGTCCTGACCGATCTCGAGGGCAGGACCGAGGTCGAGGGCCTGTACGCCGCCGGCGAGTGCGCTTGCACGGGCGTGCACGGAGCGAACAGGCTTGCCTCGAACTCGCTGCTCGAATGTCTCGTCTTCGGCCGGAGGGCAGCCCTCGCTGCGCTCGGCGAGCCGCGGCCGTCTGCGCTCGAGCCGCCTCGCCCTGCCGAGCCGGAGGCGCCGGTGCCGCCGGAGCTCAGG
>JACDER010000072.1 GCA_013816275.1 Actinomycetota bacterium
GACACGGATCTGCGCTTCAGCCTGGAGAGTCGAAAGGGCCACGTCTCGGCCGCGGGCGCGAACATGCCGAGCGGCGAGGTCTTCTACTCACCGATCGAGGACTCCGCGAACGGCGTCGTCACCTTCTCCGAGTATCCGGCCTATTACCACGGGCGGGACGTCCACGCCGCGCGCCTGCGCTTCGAGAACGGGCGCGCGGTCGAGATCACCGCGAGCTCCAATGAGGAGTTCTTCAAGTCGGTCCTGGCGTCGGACGACGGCGCATCGGTTCTGGGCGAGTTCGGGATCGGCTGCAACCCGGGCATCCAGGAGCACATGCGCAACACGCTCTTCGACGAGAAGATCGAGGGGACAATCCACCTGGCGATGGGGAACGGCTTTCCGCACATCGGCGGCACGAACGAGAGCGCCGTCCACTGGGACATGGTCAAGGACCTGCGGCGCGGGGGCGAGCTCTACGTCAACGGCGAGCTGGTCCAGAAGGACGGCGCCTGGCAGCTCTGACGCGAGGTCAGTCCGTCACGGAAGCAGCGGGCAGCTGAGGTCCTCTTCCAGCGGCACCGTGTACGTCCGGATCGGACCCGTGGTGTAGTAGAGACCGGACGTCCGGATCCGCACCTGCACGGGTGGGCTCGGAAGGATCTCGGCGTCGAATCCACCGAGCGAAGCGCCACCGTGCTCGAGTAGAGCGGGTAGTGAGATGGGCTCGCCGGTTGCCCCGGGGTCAGGAACAGGTCGTCGAGGGTGACGTGCTTGTCGGGGAACTGGCCGCCGTAGCCCGTCATCAGCGTGTGCCGCGTGCCGCTCCAGGCCGTGCGGTACGGCGCACTGCCGCACATGTGCGCGTCGACCGAGTAGCCGATGTTGGCGCCCTCGGTGGGCGGTCTCTCCGGATACTCGTGCGGCATCGCGAACTTGAGCCGGCGCGGCTGGTGCGAGCGAACGAACCAGCGGGCCGAGCCGAATTTCGGGGTGAGGAACTGGGCGATGCCACCAACGACCCCTCCGCCAGCGGCGCTCTGATAGAGCGCGACGCCGTCGATCACGCCCGTGTCCTCTCGCTCGATCCCGACACCGGGCAGCGGCTCGATGTTCGGCGTGAACACGAGCCTGGCGATTCCGTCGTCTCCTGTCTTCGTGATGCACGCGACGGTCGCGCAGTCGAGCTTGCCCTGCTTTTTCAGGTCGTTCTGGGCCTGCGTCCACGTAACCGCGACGTCCTTGATGCCGCCCGGGGCCGGAACGTCGAAGCCGAGCAGGCTTCCACACTTGACCGCCGTGTCCCCGTAGTCGTCCACCATCGTCACCTTGACCCGGAAGGTGAGCGTCGTGCCGTCGTTCCCCGTGTGCCACCAGTGGATCGCGGGAAGCGAGGCGCCCGGACGTCGACCGAGTAGGCGAGCAGCTCCCCGTGCACGAGGTCGATCACCGGATTGGCGTACTCCGCCGCGCGGCCGACGTCGTACAGACCGCGGACCGCCCAGCGCGGCAGGCTCTTGATCGCCCAGCGCGTTCCCTCCCGCTTCAGCTTGTCGGAAGAGGCCGGCTGCCGTCGAGATCGATTCCACCCTTCTTCAGGGCGGCCGCAAGCTCATCGAACGTCGTGGTCTGCTTCCGATGCAGTTGCCCGGCGAGGCCACGAAGCTCGAAGTCGTAGAGCTCGGCGAGCCGGGCCGCGTTCGGCTCGGGGGACGTCACGACGGGCTTCCCTGCCGGGGTGACAACACCGATATGAAGTGCGCGCATGAACGCGACCATGCCCTGGTAGCGGGTCGCGGCCGTCTTCCCGCTGACCACGGCGGTGACGAGCTTCTTCGCGACGACCGCCTCGGTCGGCGGCTTGGGCTTGGCCTTCGGCTTGGTCTTAGCCTCGCCGGCCATCGGCAGCGCGACCAGCAGCGCGAGCAACGCAAGCGCGGCAACAGGCACCCGCAGAAATGACCCCATTTCTCTCCCCTGGACCTCGACTCGGACGGAGCGTGGGTTATAGCGAAACGCGAGTCAGCTGCGCGCGGCAGCCTCGGCGGCAGCACGGAGCCAGCGTCGTCGCAGCAGGCCGGACAGCGGCCCGACGACGGTCCAGTAGCAGCTAAACAACCGGCGCGCGGCGTCATCCATCGCGACGATGCGGGTCTCGGTGGCGAGCAGGCAGCCCCTGCTTCCCGCAGGCACGGTTCGGAGATCGGCGGCGACCCGGACCGTCACGGGCTCGGACTCTGCGAACGGACGCAGCACCGGCGCGGAGAGCCACGGGCGTCCCGATGCACCGACGACGAACACCGTGGACGTTTGCTCGAGCACCTCGAAGCGGTGCCGGGCGAAGAAGCGCTCGATCGAGGAGTTGGCTCGCATGCCGCGGGCGCCGAGGAGGATCCTCGAGATCGGGTCGGCGCCCGCCGGCAATCCGAGCGTCAGCGCAAGCGCCCGCTCGGGCGAGAGCGGCAGCGCGATCTCGTACCGCGCCGCGATGTCCCATTCGGGCACCCACGCGTCCAGCCCGGACATGGGTTGACCCTACATCCGTGGAAAACGGGGCCAGATCCCGATTCCGCTACGCGGGCTGGGATGTTGCCCGTCGCCTGTCCAGTCAAACCTGACGATACGCTACGTCCATGCGCGATCCGCTCGTCGACGGCTGGGCCCGCGAGATCAAGAGTGTGCGCGTGTCGGTCACCGACAAGTGTAACTTCCGCTGCAAGTACTGCATGCCTGCGGAGGGGCTCGAATGGCTCCCGCGCGAGGAAGTCCTCTCCTTCGAGGAGATCGCGCGCCTCGTCCGCCTGCTCGCGGAGATGGGCGTGGACGAGGTCAGGCTGACCGGGGGAGAGCCCCTCGTCCGGCGCGACCTGACGACGCTCGTCGGGATGCTGGCGAAGACACCCGGCGTCGAAGACCTGTCGCTGACGACGAACGGCATCCTCCTCGACCGGCTCGCCGGCCCGCTCGTCGAGGCCGGCCTGCGGCGGATCAACGTCTCCCTCGACTCCCTCTCGCACACGCGGTTCGCCGAGATCACCCGCCGGGATGCGCTCGATCGCGTGCTCACCGGGCTCGCGGAGGCCGAAAAATACCCTGAGCTGCGCCCGATCAAGGTGAACTGCGTCGCGATCCGCGGCTTCACCGAGGAAGAGGTGCCCGCGCTCGCCGAGCTCGCGCGCCGCAAGCCGTACGTCGTCCGCTTCATCGAGTTCATGCCGCTCGACGCGGACGAGGCCTGGCGCCAGGACGAGGTCCTGGCCGGCGGAGAGATCAGGGCCTTGATCGAGGAACGGTGGCCTCTCGTCGAGGTCCCGGCCAAGGCGTCCTCGACCGCGAAGCGCTACCGCTTCGCCGACGGGGCCGGCGAGATCGGGTTCGTCAACCCCGTTTCGGAGCCTTTCTGCTCCACCTGCGACCGGATCCGGCTGACCGCCGACGGCCGGCTGCGCACCTGCCTCTTCTCACGGCGCGAGTGGGATCTGAAGGAGCCGCTCCGTGGCGGCGCATCCGACGACGAGCTCGCCGATCTCGTACGCTGGGCGATCCAGCACAAGGAGCTGAAGCACCGGATCAACGAGCCAGGATTCGTCCGCGCGTCGCGGTCGATGAGCCAGATCGGAGGATGATGAAGACCAGAATGCTCACCCCGCTTCTCCTCGTCGTAGCGGTCGCGCTCGTGACTGCGGGCTGCGGCGGCGGTAAGTCGCGCAACAAGGCGTACGCCAGCTCGAAGCAGGATTACGCGGCCGCGATCGACAGCATCTGCTCGAAGACCAACAAGGAAGGCAAATCGATCGACCTGTCATCGACCTCGGCCATCGCGAGCAACGGCGACAAGGCAAAAGGCCTGCTTGATGCGATGACCGACAAGATCGACAACCTCCAGCCGCCGGACGAGGTCAAGGATTCGGCCAGCTCGTTGGTCGCGGGCCTGCGCAAGGAAACGGACAAGTTCGGCGAGATGACGCAGGCGGCCAAGGACGGCGACGAGGCGAAGGTCAAGTCGATTCAGGGCGAGATCGCGTCCGAGGCCGCGGCGACCAGCGAGGACGCACGTTTCGTCGGCGCAACGGGTTGCGCAAGGCTTTTCTCGTAACACCTTGCTTTTCTCTTAACACCTTCGTTTTTCTGGACTACAATCGCCCCCCGTGACGGCTTTCGTCGCCATCGGTCGTCGCTACCTGCCGCTGGGCTGGAGCGATCTCCTGCGCCAGCTCGCCATCTGGTTCGGCTTCCTGTTCACGTACCAGCTCGCGCGCGGGCTGGCCGACCGCAATCCGGCGAAGGCGTTCGAGAACGGACTGGGCGTCGTCAGCCTGGAGAAGCACGTGCACGGGCTCTTCGAGCTGACGCTGCAGCGAATCACGATCAACTCCCACCTGCTGACGACGCTGACCTCGTGGACGTACTGGCTGTCCCAGTTCACCGTCCTCGGCCTCGCCCTGCTCTGGGTCTACCTCCGCCGGCACGAGCACTTTGCGCGCTTCCGCAACACCATCCTGCTCGCCAACCTGATCGGGCTCATCGGCTACGTCGCGCTGCCGACCGCGCCGCCGCGCATGTTCCCGCAGCTCGGGTTCGTGGACACGATCGCCACCTTCGGCATCAACCACGGGAGCGGCTTCGTCCAGCTGGCGTCCAACCAGTTCGCGGCGATGCCGAGCCTCCACTCGGCTGATGCGCTGATCGTGGGCGTGACCCTTGCCTTCATCGTCAAGCGCTGGGTCTTCAAGATCCTCTGGCTGCTCTGGCCGGCCTGGGTCTGGTTCTCGGTGATGGCCACGGCGAACCACTTCTGGCTCGACGTGGTGGCCGGTGTCGCCGTCGCCGCGCTCGCCGTGGCCATCCTCAACTGGCCACGCATCCTGCGCGCCGTGCGCGCGTGACCCGCGCCGAAACGACGCTGGGCCGCCTGCGCGAGACCTATACCGGTGGCGCTCGCCGGCTCGCCTCCCAGGGCATGCAGAGCCTCGCCCGCACGCGCGTCTCTCCCAACGCACTCACGGCCGCGGGCGTAACGCTGTGCGCCGCGGCGGCCGTGCTCGTCTACTTCGAGTACCGGGACAAGTACCTCTTCTACTGGGTCGGAGGCGCCGTCTTCGTCATCGGCTCGATCCTCGACATCCTCGACGGCGCGCTGGCGCGCTCGAGCGGGAAGGGAACGCCGTTCGGAGCCTTCCTCGACTCGACCACGGACCGGATGAGCGAGGGCTTCGTCCTGGGCGCGATCGCGCTCGTCTTCTCCCGCCATGGAAACGAGATCGCGCTCGCGTTCGCGATCGCCGCGATCGCCGGCTCGTTCCTCGTCAGCTACACGCGCGCCCGCGCCGAAGCGCTCGGGCTTCGCGGAGACGTCGGCCTCGGGAGCCGAACCGAGCGGGTGGTCGTCATCTCGGTCGGGCTCGGCCTCGCCCCGTGGGGCGCGCTCCCCTGGGTGATCTACGTGCTCGCCGCGACGGCCTGGATCACGGTCATCCAGCGAATCCTGTACGTGCGCAAGCAGCTCCGCGAACGCTGATAGCACTTTTTTGCTATCACTACCTGCTGAATGGCAAGTGCTGAGCGCACGAATGTCCTCGTCCGCATGCCGGCAGATCTGAAGAAACGCCTGGCAGACGAGGTCTCGAAGACGAAAAGGAGCCTGAACGACGTCGCGGTCGGCATCCTCGCCTCGCGCTTCGCCGTCCCCTTCGCCGGCAGCGGGCGACCCGGCTCGCCACCCAAGCAGGGCGGCGACGTTCTGCTGCGGATGCCGCCGGAGCTCAAAGACAAGCTGACGCGGCGCGCGCACGAGCGCCGCCGCAAGACCAACGACCTGATCGTCGAGACGCTCTGGGAGCGGCTCGACTCCGGAAGAAAGGAACACATGGCCTCCACAAACGGAAGAGCCCGCAGGAGCGAGGACAAGGTCCGCGTCGCGATCGTCGGCGTCGGCAACTGCGCCAACTCGCTGCTCCAGGGCGTCGAGTACTACAAGGACGCGGACCCGGATCAGTTCGTCCCCGGCCTCATGCACGTCGACCTGGGCGGCTACCACGTCCGCGACGTGGAGTTCACCGCTGCGTTCGACGTCACGACGGACAAGGTCGGCAAAGACCTGGCCGACGCGATCTGGGCCCATCCGAACGACACGATCAAGTTCTCCGACGTGCCCAAGACCGGCGTCACCGTCTCGCGCGGCATGACCCACGACGGCCTCGGGAAGTACATCTCCGAGGTCGTGAACAAGGCTCCCGGTGACACCGACGACGTCGTCGACATCCTGCGCGAGACCGGAACCGACGTCGTGGTCAACTACCTCCCCGTCGGCTCCGAGGAGGCCACGAAGTGGTACACGGAGCAGATCCTCCAGGCCGGTTGCGCGATGGTGAACTGCATGCCGGTCTTCATCGCCAGGGGCGGTCACTACCAGCGGCGCTTCGAGGATGCGGGCCTGCCGATCATCGGCGACGACATCAAGTCGCAGGTCGGCGCGACGATCACGCACCGGGTGCTCACGAGCCTGTTCCGCGAGCGGGGCGTCCACCTCGACAGGACGATGCAGCTCAACGTCGGCGGCAACTCCGACTTCCTGAACATGCTCGAGCGTGAGCGGCTCGAGTCGAAGAAGATCTCGAAGACGAACGCGGTCACGTCGATGCTCGACTACGACATGGGCGAGGGCAATGTCCACGTCGGCCCGTCCGACTACGTGCCCTGGCTGACCGACCGGAAGTGGGCGTACATCCGCATGGAAGGGACGACCTTCGGCGACGTGCCGCTGAATCTCGAGCTGAAGCTCGAGGTCTGGGACTCGCCCAACTCGGCGGGAATCGTGATCGACGGCGTGCGGCTCGCGAAGCTGGCGCTCAACAACGGCGTCGGCGGCGCCCTGGAGGGGCCGAGCGCCTACCTGATGAAGTCGCCGCCCAAGCAGATCCCGGACGACGACGCGCACGCGGCCGTCGAGCGGTTCATCAAGCAGTACACGCGGACGAAGGCGAAGACCGCAGCGAAGGGCTAGTAGATGGTTGCTGCCACGATCTCGCGCGTCCGGCTGCGCGATCTGGCACGCCTGGGCCGCTCCGGCCCGGCTGCGGCCGGCGGAGCCGGCCTCCACCGTGCCCGCGCCTCGCCACCTCGGCCGCTCACCGATGC
>JACDER010000073.1 GCA_013816275.1 Actinomycetota bacterium
CCCCTCCTTGGCACCCTGCCCTGCCGCAACGAAGCTTTCGGCTGCGCTCGGGCAAAGCCCGGCTCCGCCGGCGATCCACAAGTGCGCGCTCGAGCTCCCGGGAGACGTTGGGCTCACACCGGAACCCGCTGGCGGAGGAATTCCACGATCTCGGTCGTCGGCGTCCCGGGCGTAAAGACCTCTCCCACGCCTTGTTTCTTCAGCTCCTCCGCATCGTCTGCGGGGATCGTCCCACCGACGACGACGAGCACGTCGTCGGCCTCGTTCTCGCGTAGCCCGTCGAGAATCCGAGGCACGAGCGTCATGTGCGCGCCGGACAGGATCGAGATCCCGACGGCGTCGGCATCCTCCTGAATCGCGGTCTCGACGATCTGCTCCGGAGTCTGGTGCAGACCGGTGTAGATGACCTCCATACCGGCATCGCGGAGCGCCCTGGCGATGATCTTGGCACCCCGGTCGTGCCCGTCCAGACCGGGCTTTGCGATCACTACGCGGATCCTTCCTGCCACGATTAGCAAGTATATGAACGTGATTGCGGCTGCCCCACCGCGGAGGACCTGCAGATGAAGCTCGAAGTCGTCGGCTGCTCCCCCGCCTGGCCCAACCCGGGAGGGGCCCAGTCCGGCTACCTCGTGGAGGGTCCTGGACGGCTGCTGCTCGACTGTGGGCCCGGCGTCCTCGCCCGCCTGCGCGAGCGCGACGTGTGGCCGCAGGTCGACGCGATCGCGATCACGCACTTCCACCTCGATCACTGGGGCGACCTCGTTCCGTGGGTGTGGGGACGCATGTACGGGCTCGGGAACGATCTGCGCACTCCCCAGCTTTGGGTGCAATCCGGCGGGCGCGAGGACCTGGAGCTGTTCGGCGAGCGGTTCGGGATGCGCGATATGTTCGACCGCACCTTCGAGCTGCACGAGTACGAGGAGGGCGAGACGTTCGAGGCTGCCGGCCTGCAGGTCACACCGCTCCGGCTTCCGCACTACACGCTGCGGACGTTCGGCTTTCGCGTCGCGAACGAGACCACCACGCTGGCCTATTCCGGCGACTCAGGCCCGAGCGAACGCCTCGCAGAGCTTGCACGCGACGTCGACCTCTTCCTCTGCGAGGCGACCCTCGAGCGGGGCGAGCTCGACGGAGAGCCGCGCGGCCACCTCTCGCTCGAAGAGGCGGTCGAGGCGTACGGAGCCTCCGGTGCGAAGCGCCTGCTGATCACGCACCGGCCCAGCGAGCTCCCGGTGGACGACTCCCTGGAGCTCGCCTACGACGGTCTCGAGCTCGACATCTGACGTTCGCGGACGTAGGCGGCGTAGGCGCGCTTTCCGCGGAAGCTCCTGAGGCCGAGGAGCCCGAAGACGATCAATAGCGTCCCGCCGACGATCCCGCCCGGGAGCAGCAGCCAGGTGCCGCTCGCGTGGTTCGGAAGGGGCTCGGGATCCTTCGTCCCGATCCCGAACGGGTTGTAGCGGCTCGCGCGCGTCCCGAAGTCTCCGCCCGCCGAGGGCGTCGGAATGAACGACGACACGAGCCAGCGCTTGCCGGCCTCTTTTCCACACGGCTGGATCGTGAGATCGAAGACGACCGGCTTGAGCTTCTCCTTGGGACTGGCGTAGAGCGCGACCTGGACGTCGATCTCGGTCGCGTAGGAGTAGCTCAGGTGCCACTTCCCGTACCGCACCGGAAAGGGCACGACCGGGATGTCGCCCTTCGTCCAGGAGGACTTCGTGTAGCCCTGCTTCATGACCGGGCAGACGAGCTCCCAGGAGTCGTCCAGGTGCTTCCTCGCAACCGCCGTCTGCACGAACCTCCGCGCGAGGACGAGTACCTCTTGCTCGCGAGAGGCAAACGGCGTCGGCGTCTCCTGCGCGACGATGTCTCCGCCGGGAGACGTCTTCTCGCCCTGGCGCGGCCCGGGGCTCGGGAACGCCACGATCAGGCCGGCGACCAGCGCGGCGACCAGTACGAAGGCTCCCGACCAGGCGAGCCGGCGCCTCATCCTCGCCGACGACAGGATGCGACTCACGGCAACAGGTTAGAGCACCCGGCCGCGGGTGCTCAAGCGCTCGGCCCTCGAGCGATCCGACGCTCGCGCACATACGTGTTGTACGCCCGCTTTCCGAGGTAGCCCCTCACCCCGACAATCCCGATTGCGATCAAGAGCATGCCGAGCGTGATCCCCAGCGGGATCGCAAGCCAGGCACCGCTCGCGCGCTTCGGCTGAAGGAGCGGCGACCGCGTGCCGATCGCAAGGGGGTTGAAACGACTCTGCTCCGACGACGGGCCGAAGTCACCGCTCGCCGACGGTGTAGGGATGAACGACGAGACACGCCAGCGGGCTCCGGACGCCGCTCCGCACGGGTGAAGCGTGAGGTCGAAGACGACCGGGTTCAGCTTGTCCTTCGGCCTGGCATAGAGCGCGACCTGCAGGTCGACCTCCGTCTGGAACGAGTAGGCGAGGTGCCACTTGGCGACGTACGCCGGGAACGGGATGACCGGAATGTCCCCCTTCGCCCAGGACGTTCGCGTATAGCCCTGCCGCATCTCCGGGCAGACGAGCTCCCAGGCGCGGTCGAGGTCCTTCCTCGTGACCGCGGTCAGGACGAACTGCTGGGCGAGACCGAGGATTTGCTGCTGATGTGGAGCGAAGACCATGCGCTTGTCCGGCTTGACCAGCTCGCCCCCCGGGTAAGTCTTGTCTCCCGGCGCCGGACCGGAGCTCGGGAAGGCAACGATCAGGCCCGCGACCAGGCCGGCCAGCAACATGAACGCTCCCGTCCAGGCGAGGCGGCGCCTCATCCTCGCCGACGACAGGATCGCCCTCACGTCAGAAGGTAGAACCTCTGGAGGGGCGCAGAGCTGCGCCTAGTGGTTGTTGCTGGAGTCCGCGACTGGAGGCGTCCACAGCGGCATCCAGTAGTCGACCACCCACCGCTGCGAGCCCTTGGTCGACGGGGTCAGCCCGATGCGGAAGCGAGTCGGCCGCAGGTTGGTGTTCGGCTTCGGCGCGATCTTCAGGTCGACCAGGATTATCTCGGTGCTCGCCTCGGAAAGCGTGAACGTCGAGTGCTCGTAGTTGTAGACCGGGAAGGGGATGATCGGATGCGCGGGGGAGGTCGCCCACGTCTTGGCCGTGTACCCGCGCCGGATGACCGGGGCGATCACGTTCCACGAGTCGGCGTAGTTCTCGCCCGCCACGGCGCCGACGACGAAGCGGCGGATCGTCGTCTTGATCTCAGGGTCGAGCTGCGCGTAGTTCGTGACCTTCGCGCCGTCTGCGTTCTTGAGCGGAGTGCTCTTCGCCGGGAGCGCCGGCTTGAAGCCCTTGTCCGGAGACACGGGCGTCGGGTCGCTTCCCCCTGCGAGCTTCATCACGAGCACGACGATGCCGGCCGCGAGGGCGAGCATGCCGACCCAGAAGATGATGCGCTGGTTGCGCGGCGACGAGATCGTGGACTGGAACGTGTTCATCGGGGTCAAACTGAGTAGACGTCCAGGGTAGCGAGTTTGTTAGCGCTTCACGGCTAGAAGACCGGCGTCTCTCTCCACACGCCCCAGGTCTCCCGAAGCGCGTCGCACATCTCGCCCATCGTCGTGTAGGCGCGCGAAGCGTCGACGATCAGCGGCATCAGATTCACGCCGTCCCGAAGCGAGGCTTCCTTGAGCTTGGCGAGCGCCGCCTCGACGGCGCCCGAGTCGCGCCGCCCCCGCAGAGCCTGCACGCGCTCGATCTGCTTGCGCTCGAGCGCCGGGTCGATGCGGAGGAGCTCGAGGTCGTGGTCCTCGTCCATCTCGTAGCGGTTGACCCCGACCACGACGCGCTGCCCGGCCTCGACCTCGGACTGGTAGCGGAACGACGCGTCCGCGATCTCGCGCTGGAAGAAGTTCTCCTTGATCGCCGGGACGACGCCGCCCAGCCGCTCGATCCGGTCGAAGTACTCGTAGGCGCCCGCCTCGAGCCGGTTGGTCAGATCCTCGAGGTAATACGAGCCGCCAAGCGGGTCGATCGTGCTCGCGACGCCGGTCTCGTGCGCGATCACCTGCTGGGTGCGAAGCGCGAGCCGCACGGCGTCCTCGGTCGGCAGTGCGAGAGCCTCGTCGAACGAGTTCGTGTGCAGCGACTGCGTCCCGCCGAGCACCGCGGCGAGCGCTTCGAGCGCCGTCCGCACGATATTCACCTCGGGCTGCTGCGCGGTCAGCGAGACGCCGGCTGTCTGGGTGTGGAAGCGCATCAGCCACGATCGCGGGTTCTTCGCCCCGTAGCGATCGCGCAGCTCCCGGGCCCAGATCCTGCGCGCGGCGCGGTACTTGGCGATCTCCTCGAAGAAGTCCAGGTGCGCGTTGAAGAAGAAGGAGAGCCGCGGCGCGAAGTCGTCCACGTCCAGGCCGCGCTCGATGCACGCGTCCACGTATGCGAAGCCGTTCGCGAGCGTGAACGCGAGCTCCTGGACAGCGTTCGAGCCGGCCTCGCGGATGTGGTAGCCCGAGATCGAGACCGGGTGCCAGCGCGGCAGCTCCTGCGAGCAGAACTCGATCATGTCCACCACCAGCCGCATCGACGGCTCGGGCGGGAAGATCCACTCCTTCTGCGCGATGTACTCCTTGAGGATGTCCGTCTGGATCGTTCCCCGGAGCTGGTCGCGCGAGACGCCCTGTTGCTCCCCGACGCAGATGTAGAACGCGAGCAGCATCGCCGCCGCAGAGTTGATCGTCATCGACGTCGAGACCTCGCCGAGCGGGATCCCGTCGAACAGGGTCTCCATGTCGGCCAGCGAGTCGATCGCAACGCCCTCGCGGCCGACCTCTCCAAGCGAGCGCGGGTGGTCCGAGTCGTAGCCCATCAGCGAGGGCATGTCGAAGGCCGTCGAGAGCCCGGTCTGGCCGTGCTCGAGCAGGTAACGGAACCGCTCGTTCGTCTCCCCGGCCGTCCCGAAGCCGGCGAACTGGCGCATCGTCCAGAGCCTCCCGCGGTACATCGACGGGTAGACGCCGCGCGTGTAGGGGTAGACGCCCGGGTAGCCGAGGTCGCGGTCGTAGTCGACGTCGACGTGGTCGGGCGTGTAGAGCGGGTCGTTCTCGAGCCCCGAGATGGTCGAGAAGAGCTCGCCCTGGCGCTCCGGAGTTGCTCCGTACAGCTCCTCGCGCCAGGCCCCGGTCGCGTCGAGCCTGGGACCGTCCTCCGTCGTGGCCATACGCAGATTCTACGATCGGAGGCCCGCCTGGACGGCAAACGCCACGGCAACGGCGATCAGCACGACGCCGATCGCGCGCCGCAGGAAGGTCTCCGAGAGGTACCCGGTCGCCCTGGCACCGAGCCAGGCTCCTGGGAGCGCGCCCGCGATTCCGACCGGGAGCAGCACCCAATCGACGTCCAGTTCCGCCGCGTGGGCCGCAAATCCGGCCACGCCGAGCAGAAAGCCGACGACGAGATTGGTGCCGATCGCGGTCTTGACGTCGACCCGCACCACGCGGAGGAGGGCGGGCATCCGGAGCGTCCCGAGAATGACGCCGAGCGCACCTCCGACGACCCCGATCGCGAACCCGAACACGACGGCCGGGCTGTACCGGGGCTTGCCCTCGGCGGCGCGGACAAACGGCCGGAGGGCGAGGTCGAACCCCTGCCAGAGGAGGATCACCGCGACACCTGCGAACAGGATCCGTTCGGATAGCCGGTCCGCGAACAGCCCGCCCACGACAGCGCCTGCGATCGAGGGCGGCGCCATCCACGCGACGACGCGCCAGTTCACCCGGCCCTCGCGCGCGTGCCGGTAGCCGCCGGCGGCCGCCGCCGCTGCGCTGATCGCGATGTTCGTTCCCGCGCCGCTACTCGCGCTGCCCGCCGCGACGATCAGGATCGGAAGCCGTAGCGTTCCGAGCACGAGCCCGAGCGCCGAGCCCAGATAGCCGGCGACGAACGCGCCCGCGACGGTTACCGCGATGCGCCAGGCTTCCAGAGCGGCTCCTCGCGACCGGCGTTGGCGGCGCGCGCGAGGATGAAGAGGAGGTCGGAGAGCCGGTTCAGGTACACGAGCACGAGCGGGTTGAGCTCGAGCTCTTGGGAGGCAAGCAACGTCTCCCGCTCGGCCCTGCGACAGACCGTGCGCGCGACGTGCAGACGGGCGGCCGCCTCGGTCCCGCCCGGGAGGACGAAGCTCGTCAGCTCCGGCAATGGTTCGTTGAACTCATCGCAGGTTCGCTCGAGCTCGTCGATCAGATCCTGCGTGACCCGCAGCCGCCCGTCGCCGACGCCGTACGGGACGCTGAGGTCGGCGCCGACGTCGAAGAGCTCGTTTTGAATCCGCTCGAGCAGCGGCCGGAACTCTTCAGGGAGATCGGCCGTGAGCACCACGCCGAGTTGGGAGTTCAGCTCGTCGACCGTCCCGAACGCCCCGATCCGGCAGTCGAGCTTCGACGTCCTCGAACCGTCGCCGAGGCTCGTCTCCCCGGCGTCTCCGCCGCGGGTGTAGATGCGGGTCAGTCGGACGGGCTCGTCGGGCCGCCGGGGCATGGCCGTAGATTACGGCGATGATCCGACGCGCGACCCCCGACGACGGACCTGAGGTCAGCCGCGTCTTCGTCGCCGCCCGCGACGAGATGCCCTACCTCCCCCGGATCGAGGATCAGCACCGACCGCTGCTGGGCGGCTGGTTCATCGAGCGGGCTCAGATCTGGCTGGCCGAGGACGACGGCGCGGTCGTCGGCTTCAGCGGGATCGAGGACGAAGAGCTGACCCATCTCTACGTCGACCCCGCGGCGCAGAACCGTGGCGTCGGATCCGAGCTCCTCGAGCACGCGAAGACGGTGAGGCCGGAGCGGCTCGAGCTGTGGGTCTTCCAGGCAAACGACGGCGCCCGTCGCTTCTACGAGCGTCACGGCTTCCGCCTCGTCGAGCAGACGGACGGATCCGGGAACATGGAGAAGGAGCCCGACGCGCGCTACGAATGGACGTCCGCCGGCTAGCACCCGGCCTCTGGAGGTGGACGGCCCGGCACCCGGAGGCGGCCGGCTGGCCCCAGGACGCGGCCGACGGGCTGCCGTGGCCGGACCTGGTCGGCTGCGTGTACTACG
>JACDER010000306.1 GCA_013816275.1 Actinomycetota bacterium
GGAGGAGGAGCCGGCGATGCCCGACTTCCTCGTCTACCGTCCCCGGCCGAAGGCGAGGCCCTACCGGATCCTGCGCACCGACCGCGGTTTCCGCATCACCGGAACCGCGCCGGAGGGCGAGGAGCTAGAGGAGGCGCTGCGCGCGGCCGGTGCGCGGACAGGTGCCGAGATCGAGATCGGCGACGAGGTGTTCGAGCTCGCATGACCGGTCTCTTCGGCGGCGCATTCGATCCTCCGCACAACGGCCATCTCGCCCTCGCGCGCGCCGCGATCGATCACTTCGATCTCGACCGCCTCGTCATCCTCGTCGCCGCAGAGCCGGGCCACAAACTCGTCTATGCGCCCGCGGAGGTGCGCATGCAGCTCGCGGCGGCGGCCTTCCCGGGTTACGACGTCGAGCTCGACCCGTACAGCCGGACGATCGACATGCTCCGCGCGCGAGCGTGGGAAGATCCTGTCTTCCTCGTCGGCGCGGACCAGCTCGCGGCATTCCCGTCCTGGAAGGAGCCCGAGGCGGTACTCGCGCAGTCGCGGCTCGGGGTTGGCACGCGGCCGGGATATATGCCCGCACCGCCGGCGGACGACCGAATCGAGCTCTTCGACGTTCCCGCCGTCGACATCTCGTCGAGCGAGATCAGGGAGCGCGTGCGTGCCGGGGAGCCGATCGAGGATCTCGTCCCGGCGGCCGTCGCGCGCCTGGTCGAGGAGCTCGGCATCTACCGTCAGCGAGCCGGGCTACACTGATCTCGACCGCGAAAGAGATCTGAAGACACCACTGACCTCACAGGAACAAGCCCGCCGTATCGCCGGCCTCGCGCAGGAGAAGCTGGCGAAGGATGTCGTCATCCTCGACATGCGGCCCGTCTGCGCGTTCACCGACTACTTCGTCATCTGCCACGGGACGAACCCGCGCCAGACGAAGGCGATCTTCGACGAGGTGCACTTCCGGATGAAGTCCGAGGAGGGCGCGATCCCCGTCGCCGTGGACGGCGAGCGGGAGGCTAGCTGGATCGTCGCCGACTACCTCGACGTGGTCCTGCACGTGTTCACACCGGACACGCGGGCTTACTACCGGCTCGAGGATCTCTGGAGCGACGTGCCTTCCGAGACAGTCGAAGCGGTCTCGGTCTAGTTGGCCGGACGGAGCTGCGTCGTCCGCAGGCTCGGCCTGATCATCTCGTTTGTGGTTGTCGTGCTCGTCGTCGGCGGGACGGCCGGCGGCGCGGTGCCGGCAGGCGCGGACCGCATCACCGAACTGCCGACGCTCGGGCCGGTTGCCCAGCCCCAGTTCGCCGGCTATGCCTCGACCCAGGCCGCCGACTGCGCGGACCTCGCCTGCACCGACCGGCCGGGCCTCTTCTACTGGCTCGTCGGCCACGGCGCGGACTATCGCGAGCAGCCGACCGTGCTGTGGAGCAACGGTGGGCCTGGTGCCAGCAGCTTCTACGGTCTCCTCTCCGAGAACGGGCCGTACGTGGTCGGCGCCCACGGGCTCGTCCCGTACCCGCACTCGTGGACGTCTACCGCGAACTACATCATCTTCGACCACCCGCTGGGAGTCGGGATGTCGTTCCCCTTTCACGGCCAAATCGCCCGGAATCCCGTCGAGGGCATCCGCCAACTCGCCAACGCCGTCGACCACGTTGTCCAACGAGAGGGACTCGGTCAGAGTCCTCTATTTCTGACCGGGGAATCGTACGGCGGCACCTACATGCCCCTGCTGGCACAGCGCCTGCTCGCCGACCATCCCAATGTGCATGTCGGCGGAGTCGTGATCGTGGACGGCTGGGTCGACCCTGAGACGCAGGTCGGCACCTCAACGGAATACGCCCTCACGCACGGCCTGATCGACGCCAAGCAGAAGTTGACGTTGGACCGCGTCTACAAGCGCTGCCGCGCCCTGCTCCGGAAGCCGAGCACGGCGCTGAAAGCGGCCGAGGTATGCCAGTCCATCCAGGACAAGATCGCCGCCATGAGCGGCCGTTACCTCGCGAACATCGCTCAGGAGGGAGACATCGACTACGCGCCCATCCAAGCGTTCCTCAACCGGCCCGACGTGCGTGCGGCCATCCACGCGCGGCCGGAGGGTACCTTCGCTCTGGGATCGGACCCGGTGTATCAGGCCTACGCGCACGACGTCATGCACAACTACGCCGACGTCGTCGCGAAACTGCTCGACCGCGGCGTTCGTGTACTGGTCCTCACCGGGTTGAACGACGGCAAGGACACGAACTTCCTCGGCGTCCGCAAATGGATCTCGAAGCTGCAGTGGCCGAGGAAGGCGCGCTACACCCGGGCCGTGACCCTGCAGTGGAAAGTCGGCGGAGCCGTGCGCGGGTACCAACGCTCGGGCGGCGGCCTGACGAACCTCGAGGTTCTCGATGCGGGGCACCTCGCGCCCCGCGACCAGCCGCTCATCGCCGACTTCATGCAGCAGTTCATG
>JACDER010000074.1 GCA_013816275.1 Actinomycetota bacterium
CGCGCGCGCCTGCGAGGACGCATCGTGGGACGACGAGATCCGCGTCGTCGTCCTCACTGGCACCGGGCGGGCATTCTGCGTCGGCGCCGACCTCAAGGAGTGGGCCGAGGGCTACGTCGGCGAGCCGAACGAGTACTGGAAGTGGTTCGGGGCGTTCAAGGACGCGCACGACCGGCTGCGGGAGATCGGCAAGCCCACCGTGGCGCGGATCAACGGGATCTGCGTCGGCGGCGGCAACGAGCTGCAGATGGCCTGCGATCTGGCGGTGATGGTGGATGACGCCTTCATCCAGCACGTCGGGCCCGAGCACGGATCGGTGCCGGCCGGCGGCGCGACGCAGTGGCTGACGATCATGGTCGGAGACCGGCGCGCGCGCGAGATCGTGCTGCTGTGCGAGCGGATCCCGGCGGCGAAGGCGGCGGAGTGGGGCCTCGTCAACAGCGCGGTCCCTGCAGACGGCCTCGACGCCGAGGTCGACCGCCTCGTGGAGAGCCTCGCGCGCAAGCTTCCCCAGACTACGCGTTACGCGAAGCAGCACCTGAACTTCTGGCGCGACCTGGCCTGGCACGAGACGATCAACCACGCTCGGGACTGGCTTGCGCTGTCGATGGCGACCGACGAGCCGAAGGCCGCGATCAAAGCATTCCTCGAACGAAAGTGACCAAACCTGCCAACCCTCGACCACCCTCAAGGGTGCCTGGCACCGTTGCGGGTTGGTGAAGAGATCGTGCCGGAACTGATACGCGTCGAGCGGGAGCCGCCGATCGCGGTCGTGCTCCTCAACCGTCCCAAGCAGCTGAACGCGCTCTCGGACGGGCTGATGGACGAGCTCGTGACGGTGCTGCGAGACCTCGACGAGGACCGGGAGATCCACTGCATCGTCCTCGGCGGCTCCGAGCGGTCCTTCGCGGCCGGTGCGGACATCGGCGAGCTCGCCAAGGCATCGGCGATCGAGCTCTACTACGCGCGCCGCATCGAGCGCTGGGACGCGATCCGCTCGCTCTGGACGCCGCTCGTGGCCGCCGTTTCCGGCTTCTGCCTCGGGGGTGGCTGCGAGCTCGCGATGTCGTGCGACCTGATCGTCGCGTCGGACACGGCGAAGTTCGGCCAGCCGGAGACCGGTCTCGGAATCATTCCCGGTGCCGGCGGGACGCAGCGGCTGACGCGCGCCGTGGGGAAGGCGCTCGCGATGGACATGATCCTGAGCGGGCGCATGCTGAGCGCGCGCGAGGCGCTCGCCGCCGGGCTCGTCGCACGCGTCGTCGAGCGCGAGGCGTGGCTGGAGGAGGCCAAGCGCGTCGCGCGCGACATCGCGGCGAAGGGGCCGGTGGCGAACCGCCTGGCCAAGGAGGCCGTCGACCGCGCGTTCGAAGGCCCGCTTCAGCTCGGGCTCGAGTACGAGCGGCGGCTGCTGTACCTCGCCTTCGCGTCCGAGGACGCACGCGAGGGGCTGAGGGCCTTCGGAGAAAAGAGGCGACCGGATTTCAAGGGAGAGTGAGATGGTCAAGGTCGATGAGCTGCTGAAAGGCGCCCGCGAGGCGATGTCGGTGAAGAAGGTGTTCGGCGACCCGGTGGAGCAGGGCGGCGTCACCGTCATTCCCGTCGCCAAGATCGGCGGCGGAGGTGGAGGCGGTGGAGACACGGATGGAAACGGCGGAGGAGGCTTCGGCCTGGCGGCCAAGCCGGCGGGCGCGTACGTGATCACGGACGGCGAGGTCAAGTGGAAGCCGGCGGTCAACCCGAGCCAGCGCGTGCTGGGCTGGCAGCTCGTGACGGCCTTCGCGATCTTCGTCTGGTGGCGGCGCTCCCGGCGTTAGTCGCCGGGACAGACCCACGCACCGCAAACGTTTAGGCTGGGCTGTCCATGGCCGAGGTCGAAGTCGCCCGCGACGGGAGCGTGATGACGATCACGCTCAACCGGCCGGATGTGCTGAACGCCTTCAACAAGGCGATGCACGATGCGCTCGGCGCTGCGCTGAAGGAGGCGCGCGACCCCGAGGTCCGCGCGGTCGTCCTGACGGGAGCGGGGCGCGGCTTCTGCGTCGGCCAGGACCTCGTGGAGTTCCGCGAGGCGGCTGGCGACATCGGCGCCCGCCTGCGTGCCACCTACCACCCGAACGTGCTCGCGATCCGCGCGCTCGAGAAGCCGGTGATAGCGGCCGTCAACGGGCCTGCTGCCGGAGCCGGCATGTCCTTCGCCTGCGCCTGCGACGTGCGAATCGCGGCCGACTCGGCCAGCTTCGTCCCGGCGTTCATCAACATCGGGCTCATTCCCGATTCGGGAGCGACGTTCTTCGTGACGAGGATCCTGGGATATTCCCGCGCCTTCGAATGGCTCGCCTCGGGCCGGAAGCTGACCGCGGCCGAGGCCCATGCCTGGGGGCTCGTCTCAGAAGTGGTCGAGGCGAAGCGGCTGGCTGCGCGGGCCACGGAGGTCGCCGGTGAGTTCGCTGCGCGGCCCCCTCTCGGCGTTGGGATGACGAAACGCCTGCTCGACCGCGCGTTCTCGTCGCTGCTGGAGGAGCAGCTCGAGCGAGAAGCTCAGCTGCAGACGGTCGCAACCGGGACCGAGGACTTCCGCGAGGGCGTCGCCGCGTTTCTGGAGAAGCGGAAGCCCGAGTTCAAAGGCCGTTAGCCCGGGAGGAGCCCGAGAACCTCGTTCTCCTCCGGAAACCGGCCCGCTTCCTTCTTCGAGAAGACCAGCTCTCCATCGGCGAACACGTCGAACTGGCCTGTCGCTCCTGGGACCGTCTCGGCCTCGAACCCTGTCTGCTCCGTGATCGTGGCCGCGAGACTCGCGGCCCGGCGGTCATAGCCGCTTCAAGTAGGGCAGTAGAGGATCTCGACGCTCACGTCCGGGAGTGTACGGGCCGCGAGATCGGTTACGCGCCGCCGCCGCGCAGCTCCCTGAGCTTGGCGAATGCGGGCAGCGAGGGCCGGTTTCTCAGCTGGTTTCCGATTGCCGTCGCACAGTCGGTTGGGTCGAGGCGAGAGGTGTCGAGCTCGAGGTCGTACGTCCAGTCTCCGTGGACCTCGTGCTGCCAGCGGAGCACGGGTGGCGGGACCAGGTCGCCCTCTGCCGACGTCACGTACCGACCCGCCTCAGCAGCGCGGCGGCGTTCCATGATCACCTCGAGGGGACAGTGGACGCCGACGAACAGGACCGGGAGGCCGTCGAGCCGCTTTGCGGCGTCGGCGAGGATTGCGGCGTCGTGGTGGCCGGCGTCGACGGCGACGTTCAGCCCGAGCCTGCTGTGCGCAGCCACCGACTCGTAGAGCGCCGCGTACAGGAGCGGCACGTACGGCGACGCCGGGTGGTCCGCCTCACCAGGACGCAGACCGACCCCCGGTTGCAGGCGCGGCGGTGTCGTCGATCGAGCCACGTCGACACCGAGGTTGATCCAGACGCCGTCGAGCAGGTCCTGGACTGCGGCCACGATCGACGACTTCCCCGACCGCGGCGCACCGTTCAGGATCACGATCTGCCCAGCCGGAGTGTTCGGCCGGCTCATCGCTCGGGTCAGATGGTCTTGAACTGCTCGAAGGGCTGGCGACAGGTCTCGCAGTGCCGAAGGGAACGGCACGCCGTCGGGCCGAAGATGTTGTCGAGGCGCGTGTCCGTCGAGCCGCAGTACGGGCAGCGGAAGGCGTCGCTCTGGAGCTGGACGAGCTTGGGCGCGGTCGCATTCCGCGGCGTGGGCGGGGCGAATCCGGCCTGGCGCAGCTTCTCGCGGCCCGCGGGCGTGATCCGGTCGGTCGACCAGGAATCGTCGAGCACGACCTCGACATCGGGCTCGGCCCCGAGCGCGCGGATCTCCTCGGCCATCCGCTCGCGCATGACCTCGAGCGCCGGGCAGCCGAGGAACGTGGGCGTGAACTCGACGTGAACATGGCCGTTCCGGACCCGGACGTTCCGGACGACTCCGAGGTCGACGACCGAGATGACGGGGATCTCCGGATCCTCGACGTCCCGAAGCGCCTGCCACACCTGATCCTCGGTTACCAAGCGGCCCCCGGGACCGATCGCCGCACCTCGGTCATCTCCTCCCACAGCGCCGGCCACTCCTCCGCATGGCTGCCTCGTTCATGCGCAAGCAACAGACTATTACTTGGAAGGTCCCGGCCCGTCCGGGCGGCGAGCTCGGGCCTGAGCTCCTCCGGCAGCACGGCGACCGCAGCGGGCCACAGCTCGTCGAGCGCGGCCTGAAAGCGCGGCTCGCCGCGCAGGCGCTCCTCCCACATCTGCGCGTGGATTCGGTGATACGCCTCCTCACGGTCCATCTTGGCCGCGAGGCCGGCGACTTCCTCGTCACCGGAGTCCTTGAGCGCCTCGACGCGGATCTCATCTGCCGCCTCGTACAGGACGTGGCGCGCGATCGTGGCGGCCCAGTCCATCCGCCGGAACTCGACGAGCGGCGCGGAGCGGTACTCATCCGGCTTGCGGTCGAAGGCGAGCTCGTCCGCGGTCGTCCCCAGCTCGCGCGCGGCGATCTCGTAGAGGGCTCGAGCGTGCCCGACCTCGTTCTGGGAGATGGACGAGAAGGCGACGTCTTCCTCGAGGAAGGGGGCGACCCCGGTCCACTCCGAGTCGCGCCAGCCGAGGATCAGCTCGTCGTCGGCGTACTCAAGAAGGGCTCGTGCCCGCTCTGTCACGTGCCTCCTTCAGCTTGACCTTCAGCGAGTAGCCGTCGACGCGGTGGTAGTTCCGCCCGAGCTCATCCACGAAGTCGTCGATCTCGTGGACGGCAGTCCGCGGAACGACCCAGAGCGCCTCCGACTCCTGCCTCCGCCCGTAGAACTCGCGCGCGTACTCCTCGGCGAACTCGTCGTTCGGCGCCTCCAGCGACCCCGCATGCGCAAAGGCCTGGCCCTTGCGCTCCTGGCGGAACACTTCGTAGATCACCGTCGCGCCCTGACCGTCCCCCGCTCCCGGCCGGCGAGGCCGGCCTGCGCCGGGGACTCGCGCCGCTGACCGCACGTCGCTCTCCAGACCCGTGTTGAAACACTGTGCCCTCCGGCGCCGCACGCCCAGCGGCGCGTCAGGACACGACGGGGCGGAAGCGACATCAAGCGGCCTTGGCGAGCACGATCTTGCGCACCCACTCGGTTTCCTCACGCGAGATCCGCCGGAGCTCGAGCCGTTCCTGCGTCTTCGGCCCGTGCCCCGTGACGACGTGCTTGAGCTCGGCCCAGTCGGGTTCGGAGAAATGCCAGCGGCCCGTCTCCTCGTCCTTGCGCAGCTCCGGATCGGGCACGGTCAGCCCGAGCTCCCAAATCTGCGGCACGTAGCCGTCGAGGAACTGCTGCCTGGCCTCGTCGTTCCCCTGGCTCTTGATTCGCCAGTGGAACATCGGATCGTCGCCGGACGGGATCGGGTTGCCGTGGAACTGCATCAGCGGGCCCCACCAGCGGTTGAGCGCCTCCTGTACGAGCTCGCGCTGCTCGTCAGTGCCGAGCATCATCGTCAGCACGACGTCGCGGCCGTGGAGGATGTGGAACGACTCCTCCCAGCAGATCTTCTTCATGATCCGCGCGTACGGGGCGTACGAACACTTGAGGAGCGCCTTCTGGGAGATGATCGCGGCCGCGTCGACGAGCCAAGCGATGACTCCCACGTCCCCCCAGGTAAACGTTGGGTAGTGGAAGACGTTGTGGAACTTGGACTTGCCCGAGATCAGGTCCTCGAGGCACTCCTCGCGCGGCTTGCCCAGATCCTCGACGACGCGGTAGATCAGCTGCGAGTGTCCCGCCTCGTCCTGCACCTTCGCGGTGAGCGCGAGCTTCCGCTGGAGCGTCGGTGCGCGCAGGATCCACTCGCGCTCCGGGAGCACTCCCATCAGCTCGGAGTTGCCGTGCATCTCGATGAACTTGATCAGCAGCCGGCGGTAGTCGTCCGGCATCCAGTCGGTCGCCTCGACCTGGCCACCCGACTGCACGTACTCGACGAATTCCTGTTCACGCGCGGACATCTCGCCTCCCAACCGAACGATCGTTAGGGTTCGAATTGTAGTGGTTGTCGGCCTCCTGCATCCTGGTGAGATGGGCTCGGCCGTCGGCGTCCAGCTCGTGACGCGCGGGATCCCCGTTCTCTGGGCGTCCAAGGGGCGCTCGGAAGAGACGGCGGGCAGGGCGGCCGGTTTCGAGGACGTGGGCACGCCGGAAGCGCTCGCGCGCCGCAGCGACGTCGTACTGTCCATCTGCCCTCCGCATGCGGCTCTCGAGGTCGCGCAGTCGCTGGCCGGATTCGACGGCATCTACGTCGATGCGAACGCGGTGGCGCCGCCGACGGCGCGTGAGGTCGCGGACATCCACCCGCGCTGCGTGGACGGCGGGATCGTCGGCTCACCGCCTCGTGGAAGGCACCGGACGCACCTGTACCTGTCGGGCGCGGAGGCGCACGCGGTGGCGGAGCTCTTCGCCGGCACCTCGGTGGATGCGCGCGTCGTCTCGGATGAGGTGGGCGCGGCCTCCGCCGTGAAGGTGACCTTCGCAGCCTGGACGAAGGGGACGGCCGCCATGCTCCTGGCCATCCTGGAACTGGCGCGGGCCGAGGGAGTCGAGGACGCCCTGCTGGCCGAGTGGGGGGAGTCTCTGCCCGAGCTTCTTCCACGGATCGAGGCCGCGCGCCGCTCCGCCGAGACAAAGGGCTGGCGCTGGGTCGGCGAGATGGAGGAGATCGCTTCCGCGTTCTCGGCGCACGACCTTCCCGACGGGTTCCACCGTGCCGCCGCCGAGGTTTTTCGATGGCCACAAGGCGTTCGGAGCTGATACGCGAGGCCGCCCGGCTCTTCGCCGAGCGCGGCTACCACGGGACCTCGATCGGTGACCTGGCCGAGGCGCTCGGGGTCCAGAAGGCGACCCTCTACGCCCACATCGAGAGCAAGCAGGATCTGCTCTACGAGACGATGCGCGACGGCGCCGCAGCATTCCACGCCGCGCTGGACGCGATTCCCGAGCTGCTACCGGCGACGGAGAAGGTCCGCCTCGCGCTCCGGGGTCACCTCCGGGTCGTAGCCGAGCAGCTCGATGT
>JACDER010000307.1 GCA_013816275.1 Actinomycetota bacterium
GCAGGGTCGAGAGGCCAGCAGCCTTGCGTCGCGTCGAGCTCCCGCTCGGCGCGCGCGGCGATGCGGGCAATCGCCTCTCGCGCCGCCGCCTCGTCGAACGGCCGATCCGTCAGGGGCTCGTGCAGTACGGCAGTGAACAGCACACCGAGGATCGTAGGGCCTGGGGATCCCCCAAAACGGGGATCCTAGTTTGTTGGAAGTGGCGATTTCGCCTCCGGTACGCCGCACGATAGAAAGAGCCCCAGATACCCAGGCGTACCCTCCGTTTGGGAGAGTCGGTGGCTTCCGCAGGGCCGCTGACCGCCATCACAGGGGCGCGGCACTCCGCAAGGTGCCGCGCCCCAGCCGCTTTAAAGAGACGGTCTCTGCCAGTACGGTTCGGGTCCTGGACGTCCTCGTCGTCAACGCAGGCTCCACCAGCCTGAAGCTCGACCTCGTCTCGCCCGACGAGACGAGCCGGAGGATCGACTCCTACGCCGAGGTGGGCGGCGACGTCGGCGCGGTCGGCCACCGCATCGTCCACGGGGGAGCGCGCTTCAAGGCCCCGGTCGTGATCGACGAGGCGGTCGAGCGCGAGGTCGCCGACCTTGCGCTGATCGCGCCGCTCCACAACACGCCGGCGCTCCAGGCTCTCGAAGAAGCCCGTCGGGCTCTCCCGGACGTGCCGCACGTGGCGGTCTTCGATACGGCGTTTCACGCGTCGATCCCGGACGAAGCGGCCGTCTACGCCGTTCCTTCGCGGTGGCGGGAGGAGTGGGGAGTGCGCCGCTTCGGCTTTCACGGGCTCTCCGTGCAGTGGTCAGCCGAGCGCGTGCGGGCTCCGCGGCTCGTGGTCTGCCATCTCGGCGGCGGGTGTTCGGTCACCGCGGTGCTCGACGGCCGCTCGGTCGACACGAGCATGGGCTTCACGCCGCTCGAGGGCGTGCCGATGGCGGCTCGCTCCGGATCCGTCGATCCGGGAGCTTTGCTCTTCCTGCTGCGCGAACGCTTTCTGACGCTGGACGAGCTCGACCACGCGCTCGAGCACGAATCCGGGCTGAAGGCGCTCGGCGGCCTCGAGAGCCCGCTCGGGCTCGGTGTGTACACGCACCGGATCGCTGCCGCCGTGGCCGGTATGGCGAGCGCGCTCGGCGGCCTCGACGCGCTCGTCTTCACAGCCGGCGTCGGCGAGAACGTTTCGGCTGTGCGGGCGGAAGTGTGCCGCCGGCTCGGATTTCTCGGCATCGAGCTGGATGCGGCGGCGAACGAGTCCGTGACGCCGGACACCGACATCTCGGCCGCCGGCTCGAGGGTCCGGGTGGCCGTCGTGCGCGCGCGGGAAGAGGTCGTGGTCGCGAGGGCTGTTCGAGCTTTGTCTTAGGAGGGCGAGAAGACGTCCCCGCCTTCGCTGTCTCCGGGACCGGGCGTGGAGGCGAAGGAGAGGCCGTCCGACTCGGCGACGGCCTCCCAGACGAAGAGCGGCTTCGCCGTCCGTGGCGGCCCGGCGACGACGTCGTGCCAGGCCGCCGAGGCCCACGCCTCGAAGTCGGCGAGCAGCTTCCGGAGGTCGAGCTCGGCAGTGGCTTCGAAGACGAAGATCGCCTCCTGGTCGGTGAAGAAGACCTCGTGACGCTCGAGCCCGATGCGCTCGGGCTCGAATGGCGCGCCCTGTACGAGCAGCAGCTCGGCCTCCTCGCGCTTCTCCTCCCGCAGGAGAACGACGACTGCGACTCGCTCCGCCGCCAGTGGGTCTGCCACCAGGTGATTATCCCTGGGGGCGCCCGCGTCGAAGAGAATGCACTCGACTTGAGTGCGGCACCTGAACCGATCGCCGGCGTTGCCGGCGCTCTGGGACTGCTCCCGGACGAATACGCGACCTACGGCCGCCACGCGGCGAAGATCGAGCTTGCCGCGCTCGAGGAGCGCCGAGAACTGCTGGACGGGCGTCTTGTTTGCGTCACCGCGGTGACCCCGACCAAGGCGGGCGAAGGCAAGACGACGACGGCCATCTCGCTCACGGACGCACTGGGCCTGCTCGGGAAACGGCCCGTCCTCTGCCTCCGCGAGCCCTCCCTCGGCCCCGTGTTCGGGATCAAGGGCGGCGGCACCGGCGGGGGCCGAGCCCAGGTCGTTCCGATGGAGTCGATCAACCTCCATTTCACCGGCGACATCCACGCGATCGCGGCCGCGAACAATCTGCTCGCAGCGATGCTCGAGGCGCACGTCCTCCACGGCAACCCACTCGGAGTCGATCCCATATCGATCACCTGGAAGCGCTGTGTGGACATGAACGATCGTGCGCTGCGGCAGACGGTCATCGGGCTCGGCGGCCGGCTGAACGGCTTGCCCCGAGAAACCGGCTTCGACATCACGGCCGCGTCGGAGGTCATGGCCGTCGTGGCGATGGCGCGCGGCGTTGAGGACCTGCGCGAGCGGTTGGGGGCGATCACC
>JACDER010000075.1 GCA_013816275.1 Actinomycetota bacterium
GCCCAAAACGCCCTGAACCGAGCGGCCGCCGGCGCCGGAGCTCTCACCCTCGCGCTCGTTGCGGTCTGTGCGGCGGTGGCCTGGCCGCACGACTCCAAGCTCGTTCCGGGCGAGGGTGGACGCATAAGCGGAATCGACCGCTGGTCGTGGATCTTCCTCGGCTGCCTGATCGGTGCCTTTGTCCTCTATGCGGGCGGGCTCTACCTGATTCGCCGTTTCGGGCTCGGACTGGTCGCCGCGGCGACGCTGGCAGTCGCGATCCAGCTCACGCCACTCGGTGCTCCACTTCTGCTCTCGACGGATGCGTGGACCTACTGGGACTACGGGCGCATCGCGGCCGTCCATGGGGCAAATCCGTACGTACAGACGCCTTCGGACTTTCCGCTCGACCCGGCCTACCCGTTCGTCGGCGAGAAGTGGGTGAACACGACGTCGGTCTACGGGCCGGCCTTCACGCTGGCGTCGGAGCCGCTCGCGCTCGCGGACGGTGGCTCGGCCGACGCCGCCGCCTGGACCTACAAGGTGCTGGCGGCAGTCGCGCTCCTCGCCGCCACCGCGCTCGCCGCTTTCCTCGCCCGCGGGGGCCGCGCGTTTGCCTGCGCGTTCGTCGGCTGGAACCCCTTCCTCGCGCTGCACTTCGCCGGGGGGGGCCACAACGACGTGTGGATGGTCGCGCTCGTGGTGGGCGCGCTCGCGCTCGGTGCGACCGGGCGGCGCCAGCTCGCCGGCGTCTCCTGGGCTACTGCCGTGCTCGTGAAATGGATTCCGCTGGTCTTCCTGCCGCTCCGGGCGCTCGAGGCCCGCGCCCAGGGGCGCAAGGTCGGGCATCTGGGCTTCGCCGCCGCCGCGGTCGTGCTGGTCTTCCTGGCGACCTGGCGCTACGGCTGGCACTGGTTGGGAGCGCTCGGACCGCTCGCGCGGAACGCGCACCAGGAGACTCGGTTCGCGATTCCGCACCGGCTGGAGCAGATCGGGCTACCCGAGTGGCTCGCGCTCGCCGCCGTCGCGACGGCGTTCACCCTCGCCTACGTGTGGCTGCTGCGAGAAGCCTGGAGGGGCCGCGCCCGGCTCGGCCTCGCAGCCGGCCTCGTGCTGCTGGCGACGCCGTATCTCGTGCCCTGGTACGCGGTCTGGGCCGTGCCGCTGGCGGCTGCGGAGGAGGATCGCACTGCCCAGTGGGTCGCACTCGGGCTCTGCGCGTACATGCTGGGCCAGACCATCCCTCTCTAGATATCGGGCATGTGCTCGAAGATGTAGATTCGGTCCTCGCTGAACACGAGCCGCCATTCGGGTGAGTGGCGCACGCGGAGCAGCGCATTCCTCGCCTGTTCGCCCGTGACGAGGCGGTCTGCGAAGCTCGGGTGCTTTCCGTCGTAGGCGACCCAGGCCGCGCCGTCGAGCACGGGAAAGCTGAGGAAGCGCTTGCGGGCCGACAGGTGCGCGCCGAGGCCGTTCGTCGCGCTGACGACGGCGTCACGAGGAATGAGCTCGAGCGCGCGGGCCGCGATGCGATCGTGAGCAGAGACGTCCGAGCGGTCCGCGCCGAGCGTCTGGCCTCCCGGCACATGGCGCCAGAGCGGAAGCGGCCCGAGCAGGTAGTTCCCGATCAAGCTCGCTGCGAGGACGCCTGCCGCGATCGGGATCAGCGCGCGCGGCCATCGCTTGGCCAGCCACGCCGCACCGAGCACCGTGGCGGCCATCAAGATCGGGATCTCGCCTGCCGTGTAGTGGAAGTGGATCGAGGTCTGGCCGTACGCGCTGGAAAGCAAGTTGATCGCGAGCAGCGGGAGGGCCGGGATCAGGGCGAACGGCGCGAAGAGGCAGAGCCCCGCGATCGGGAGCAGTAGCTGGCCGAGGTACCGGACTCCTCGGTGGTCGAAGACGATCTGGAGCACGTGGATCGGGTGGGAGAAGATCATCCGCACCGCCTGCGAGGGCGAGCCCCCGACGTCCTTGTAGCGCCCGTAAAACGTGAGCGGGGCGCCGTGACGGAAGTGAGGCGTCACGAAGGCGACGATCAGCGCCGTCAGAGCGACCCCGCCGACGGCGACCGCCGCCCCGAATCTGTAGCGCTTGCGCGTGAGTGCGTACCAGATTCCCATCCCCGCCACGATGAGCGGCATCTCCTCGCGCGTCATGCAGGCCAGGGCGGCGAAGATCCCGAAGGGGATGAGCCGGTTCTCGTCCAGGTACCAGAACGCGTAGAGCAGGAGTGGGCAGGCGAGCGCTCCGGGGTGGAACTCGTCGAGGGCGAGCCACTGCAGCGGCGGGTAGATCAGGTAGGCGAGCGCGAGGGCGAGAGCGGCCCGTTCCGAGCCGAGGTGCTTGCGCGCGAGCCAGAAGACCGGTAGCGCCCCGAATGCGAGTGCGATCGCCTGCGCGGTCAGGAGCATCTCGGGGCTCGGCCAGATCCACCAGAGCGGCACGAACACGACCAGGATCGGCTCGAAGTGCGAGCCGAGGCGTGAGATCTGCTCTCCGTGCAGGTTCGTCTGCTGGAGGAAGTCTCCGTGCGTCGTCGTCCAGATGGACTGGACGATGTTGCCCAGGTCGAAGCGGCCCGTGTTGAAGGCGCGGTGCCGGAGGACGGAGAGCGCCGTGAACTCGGCGGCGAATGCGGCCATGCCGATCCAGACGAGGACGCGCGGAGACGGGAGCCGGAGCCTCACGCGACCCCTTCGAGCAGCTCGCGCCACCGTTGCCCGAGGACTTCCTCGCTCGCGTGCTCGCGGTAGGCGCGATGGCCTCCATCTGCGAGTCGTGCGAGCAGCGAGGCGTCGCCCGCCGCATCTCTCATGGCTGCGGCGAGGGCCTCGGCATCTCCCGGCGGCACGAGGAGCGCGCTCTCGCCGGGGGTGAGCAGCTCTCGGGCAGCCGGAGTATCCGCCGTGATCACCGGCGTTCCGCACGCGAGCGCCTGGAAGACCTTGTTCGGGATGACGCGCCCGGCCTTGGGCGACGTTCCGAAGACGCCGAGCGCGCAGAGGGAGGCCCGGTACGCCGTTCCCAGGTGCTCGTAGTCGATCCAGGGAATCCACTCGACGTTCACCGGACGCGTCTCCAGGAGCGCTTCGAGCTGGCCGCGGCCGGTGACCGTGATCCGCAGGTCGGGGACGAGCCGCGCCGCGGCGAGGATCGTCTCGAGCCCGTGGAGCGGGATCAGCTTCCCGACGAACAGGAAGCTCTCGGTCGCCTTCCAGGGTGGATGGAACACGCGCTCCTCGGCACCCACGGGGCAGACCGCGAAGCGATCGCGCGGAAGGCCGGCGAGCTCTGCCAGAAAGGCCGCGTTCTGCTCGGTGTCCGCGACGACGAGATCGGACGCGCGAAACGCGCTCCGGTCGATCCGCGCCAGCAGCCGGGCTGCCGGCGACTGGGGCGCGAACCGGCGCCGATCGGACACCCACGTGTCCCACAGGGAGACGAGCGGGTTGAAGACCACAGGCTTCCCCCGGGCGGCCCTGCGCGCCGCCGGCAGGTCGAGGTGGCCCGGGTAGCCGACGAGGAGGACGTCAAAGCCGTCAGCGGAGCCGCGGAGGAGCTTTGCCTCTGCCGCAGCGAGGCGGATGACGGAACCGATCCCGGCCTTCCATTTGTGCTCGTCGCCCTCCCAGACCGCGACGTGCCGCTCGGTTACCTGCACGCCTGCTGCGCGGAGGCAGGAGATCACCTGTGCGTTTCGCGGATAGGTGCGCTCGTAGGTCCCGAAGTAGAGGACGCGGAGTGGAGCGGCTACTGCAGGATCTCCTCGACCCGGAGCTCGACGCGCCCGCGCTCGTCCGCGCGTTCCTCGTGGTGGCTGATGATCATCTCGCTCAGGAGGCCGAGCGAGAAGAGCTGAATGCCGACGACGACGAGCAGGACGCCCAGGATCAGGAGCGGACGCTGCCCGATCGCCGCGCCGGCGATCTTGAGGCTCGTGAGATAGATGAGGACGCCCGTCCCTCCCAGTCCGAGGAAGAGGCCGAGGCCGCCGAAGAGGTGGAGCGGGCGATGACCGTACCGGCCGAGGAACGAGACCGAGAGAAGATCGAAGAAACCGCGGAGGTAGCGCTCGACCCCGTAGCGCGAGCGGCCGTGACTGCGCGGCCGGTGATTGACCGGGATTTCGGCGATGCGGTACCCGCGGTAATGGGCGAGCACGGGGATGAAGCGGTGCAGCTCGCCGTAGAGGCGGAGGCCGCGGACGACCTCGACTCGGTAGGCCTTGAAGCCGCAGTTCATGTCGTGAAGGCGCAGTCCCGACATCCGGCTCGCGGTGAAGTTGAAGATCTTCGATAGCGTCCGGCGGCGCCAGGAGTCCTGGCGCCGGGTCTTCCAGCCCGAGACTAGGTCGAATCCCTCCTCCAGCTTGGCCAGCAGCCGCGGAATCTCCGCCGGGTCGTCCTGGAGGTCGCCGTCGATCGTGACCACGACGTCGCCTCGCGCCTGGACGAACCCGGCCATGAGCGCCGCCGCCTTGCCGAAATTGCGTCGCAGCCGGACGACGCTGACTTCCTCCGCCAGGGCGTGCAGCCGGGTGAGCGCCGAGAAGGAGCCGTCGGTCGAGCCGTCGTCGACGTAGATGACCTCCCAGTTCCGGCCGAGGGGCTGAAGCGCGGCTTGGAGCTCCTCGAAGAGAAGGGCAACGCTGCGTTCCTCGTCGTGGACGGGGACAACGACCGAGATCGATCCCGGCCCCAGGGATTCGCCGGCGGCTGTCACGGCAGTAGCTTATGCGGCGCCGATGGCTGAGCTGCTGTCCATGGAAGAGGCGTTGGCGGAGATTCTCGGCCGTGCCGAGCCTCTCGGTGCCGAGCAGGTCCCGCTCGGTGGATCGGCGGTTGGCCGGGTTCTCTCATCCGACGCGGAGGCCCTCACTGACCTTCCTCCCTTTCCGAGCTCGGCCATGGATGGGTTTGCGTTGCGCGCCGGGGAGACGCCGGGCCGCTTTCCGGTGACGTTCCGGATCGCGGCGGGCCGTCCGGCGAGCACGCCGCTCGAGCCCGGGGAGGCGATGGGGATCGCAACCGGAGGAGTTGTTCCGGACGGCGCCGATGCCGTCGTGCCCATCGAGTATGTTGTCGATCATGACAACAGTATTGAAGTGCCGGACGGTGCCGCCCTGGGTGCCAATGTTCGTCCTGCCGGCAGCGACATTCGAGCCGGCGAGGTCGTCGTCTCGGGGGGGACGCGACTCGGTGCCACCCAGATCGGGGCGCTGGCCGCGGCCGGGATCGGCGAGCTCACGTGCGGTCGCCGCCCGCGCGCCGCCCTTGTCGTGACCGGAACGGAGCTCCGCGTACCCGGGGACTTGCTCGGTCCCGGCGAGATCTACGAGTCCAACGGCCCGATGCTCGACGCTCAGCTGCGAACGGCCGGCGCCGAGGTCGAGGGTCACGCGACCGTAGAGGATGACGAGGAAACGCACGTCCGTGCGTTGAGAGAGGGGCTTGAATCGGCTGACTTCGTCCTGACGTCAGGCGGCGTCTCCGTCGGGCCACATGACCTCGTCCGGCGATCCTGGGCAGAGCTCGGAGTCGAGGAGGTGTTCTGGGGCGTTGCCGTCAAGCCGGGGAAGCCCCTGTTCTTCGGCGTGCGGGATCGCGTCCTCGTGTTCGGGCTTCCCGGCAACCCCGTCTCTTCGCTTGTGAGCTTCGAGCTCTTCGTTCGCCCCGCGGTGCTGGCGCTCCAGGGCGCGTCCGATCCCGGACCGCGTTTCGAGACCGGTGAGCTCGCCGCTCCCGTCCGGCGCAATCCCGACCGCGATCAGTTTCTACGTGGAAACCGGGAAACGACCGACGGTTTGCCCCGGATCGCCCCGCTGAGCGGCCAGGACTCCCACATGATTGCGCGGGCGGCCGCGGCCGATGTGCTCCTGCACGTTCCGCGCGGCGACGGTGAGATCGCCGGAGGGGCGCCGGTGCGCTTCGCGCGACTCGACTGACGTCAGTGCCGCGCGCGTGCCTGGCGGCGCGCGGCCAGCTCGTCGTTCGGGTATGTACCCCGCCGGTTCGCGGCCAGCCTGCGGATGCCCGCGCGGAGCGGGCCACGTCCCGCCCGTTCGGCCGCACTTGGATACGGGGCGTACCGGTACGCCTCGAGCGCGATCAACTGACCGGCTACGGCCAGCCAGGCGAGAAAGATGGCGATCGCCGGCAGGGGGACGTAACCGGTCGCGGTCAGCTCCATCAGGTACCAGGGGGCGTCGAGCCCGAGCCCGAACCGCCAGGCGATCGAGCCGACGAGCAGGAGCGGGCCGATGAATCCCGCGGCGAGCACTGCCAGCCGGACCCAGGGCTGCCGGTCCCGGATTTGCGGGAGCCAGAGCCAGATGTGAAGCGACGGCAGGATGAAGATGAGCGCGAACGGATTCGAGGCCGCGGTCAGGAGCGCGAGCACCGCGAGCGCGAGCAACGCGCCGGCGTAACCGGCGAGGCGCTCCTCGCCCCGGACCGGCCGTCGCGGGAGCAGGCGCTCACGACTGACCAGCCAGCCCACGCACCCGAGCAGGATGAGACCGATGACTCCGACGGCGGGCCAGTGCGTGGCCGCGGTGCTGCTCGGGTTGGGCGGCAGCGCGGCGCCTCGCGGCCAGGCTCCGAGCAGCGTGAGGAGTAAAAACGAGATCCCGATCCAGGCCCAGAAGCCAAGTCGGCGGACATAGCTCCGGATCGAGCCGATCAAGCGGATGCGCCGCCGCCGGCAGTAGGCGAAGAGGTCGACGGTTGCAGTAAGAAACGGGACGAGCGCGGCGATCAGGACCAGCTCGAGGGCCCATCCCGGCAGGAATCGGGAGCCGAGAAAGACGAAGCTGGAGGACCCCGCCGTCAGTTCGAGCCCCTGGTCGAGCGACCCGAGCAAGAGCTGCGTTGCCCGTCCCATCTGCCCGAGCCGATGGACGTGGAGCCGGTCCGGCGTGTCCGCGATCGAGGAGGACGCTCTGTTGCCTTCCGTCGTCAGGGTCACCGCCGGGATGCCACGCCCGACCAGCGGTGCTTGTTCGTAGAGGTTTAAGGGAAAGCCGAGATCGATGA
>JACDER010000076.1 GCA_013816275.1 Actinomycetota bacterium
CTCCAGACCCGGCCGAGCGCGAGCCGGAGAGGAGTCGAGACCCTCGTCAGAGCAGACACCAGCGTAATATAAACGCCGGTGTCTCGAAGACCCCCGCAGTACGACCTTCCGAAGGCCGCACCCGGCCAGCTCCGGATTGTCCAGGTGCTTGTGAACACGACCGACGGTGAGCGCCGGGAGCTCCTGTCCGAGTGGCTCGAGGAGCAGGGTGTCGCCGCCCGTCCGGCCGCGCTTGCCCGCGCGCGCGAGGTGCGGGAGGCCCTGCGCGAGCTCCTCGTCGCCAACAACGAGCGCCGGCCGGGTCCTCCCGCTGCAACCGAGCTCCTTGAGCACGCTGCCGAGAAGAGCAGGCTGACGGTCCGGTTCCACCTGCGCGCCGAGCTCGCACCGCTCGCCGACGGCGTCGACGGCGCGCTCGGCCGGGTGCTCGCGGCCGCGCTCGGAGCGATGTGGGATGGAAGCTGGTCGCGGCTCAAGGCCTGCCGCAACTGCCACTGGGCCTTCTACGACGAATCCCGGAACCGCTCGGCCGCCTGGTGCTCGATGCAGCTCTGTGGGAACCGCCTGAAGACGCGGGCGTACCGGCGCCGAAAGCAGCTCGCGTAGCGTTCGCGCATGGCACGGAGCTTCGTGGCCGAGGCGCGGCGCCGCGTCGGCCCCAAACGGCAGCGAATCCGCCCCATCATCGAGCGGCTGAAGGCAGAGCACGCCGACGCTGCGATCGCTCTTCGCTTCCGCTCCCCGCTCGAGTTGCTCGTCTCCGTGATGCTCTCCGCGCAGACCACCGACGTGAACGTCAACCGCGTCACGGAGCATCTCTTCCAGAAGTACCACCGGCCCGAGGATTACCTCGCCGTCCCGCCCGAGGAGCTCGAGCGCGACATCTACCAGACCGGCTTCTTCCGCCAGAAGGCGAAGGCGATCCGCGGGACGATGAAGCTGCTGATCGAGGAGTTCGACGGCCAGGTTCCGCGGACCCTCGACGAGCTGCTCCGCCTGCCGGGTGTGGCGCGGAAGACGGCAAACGTGGTCGCCGCAGAGCTCGGCACCCCTCAGGGGGTCGTCGTCGACACGCATGTCCGCCGGCTGTCGCAGCGGCTCGGCCTCACGCGCCAGGAGGATCCGGTCAAGATCGAGCGCGACCTCCAGCGGCTCGTGCCGCGGGAGGACTGGGGGATCTTTCCCCACCTGCTGATCTGGCACGGCCGGCGCGTCTGCCTTGCGCACGCCCCGCGATGCGAGGAGTGCGTCGTCAGCGACCTCTGTCCCTCGTCACGCGTCTGACACGAAGTCGTTTCCTTCTCACGCCTAGGCTGGAGGCGTGGTGCGCACCGTCGACCTTGCGATCTACGCGGACACCGTGGCCGGCGAACATGCAGCGCTCGCCGCCCGGCTCGAACAGGCACACGCGCGGTTACGGGAGGCCGCGATCGAGCGCGACGCACGCGCGCACCTGGCGGCGGACGCGGTGAGGGAGCTCGAGTCGCTCGGCATCCTCGGCGGAATCGACGAGCGAACAGCGCGCAGCGAGATTCACCGGCTGAGCCGAGCGCTCGACGCGGTCGAGCAGCTCCAGTCCTGGATCGAGAGCCGGCTCGAGCTCAGCGCGGCGTGAGCGCCACGAGCAGCCCGCCGTCGTCGTCGTAGGCCGGGAAGACGTCCGCCTTGATGGCTTTCTCTTTGCCGGCGCTCGTGCGCATCTCGAGCTGCTCACCCATGCGCCGCACTCCCCATTCGAGCGAGAGCTCGACCGGGTTCTTCCCGTCTGTCCACCCACTCAGGCCGAAGGCCTCGATTACGCCGCGACCGATGACGTCGCGCTCGGCGAACCCGCTCAGCTCGAACACGCCGCGTCCAGTCGCGAGGATCCGCCCCTCCGAGTCGCAGGTGACGAATCCCGTCAGCGGCGCAGGGTAGTAGTCGTCCATCAGCTCGAAGAGGAAGCCGAATCCGCACGAATGGCAGGCGACGGCGTCGTCGCTCAGACCCTCGACGCGGTCGATGTCGACCGAGCGTTCCTTGCAGTTCGGGCAGATGAAGTTGGGCACGATGCGAGAGTAGTTCTAGAGCCAATTCCTGCGGCGGAAGTACCACAGCTGCCCGATCGTGGTCACCACGATCAGGAACCACGCCCACGGATACCCCCACAGGCCGAAGTGGGTGATCTCGGGAATGTGGCGGAAGTTCATCCCGTACAGGCCTACGATGAAGGTCGGGACGAGCAGCAGCGACGCGACGACGGTCAGCCGCTTCATCACCTCGTTCTGGTCCTGTCCCACCTTCGCGAGGTAGTAGTCGCGCACGCTGTTCAGCAGGTCACGCGTGTAGTCGAGGCCCTCGGTCGCCCGCAGCACCTTGTCGTACGCGTTGCCGAAGGCGAGCTCGATGTCGTGGGGAAAGCATGTGTCCTCGTCGATATCGGCACGGTTGTCGACGATCTGGCGGATCGCGTCGCGCGTGGGGGAGAGGGTTCGGCGGATGTGCAGCATGTCGTGGCGGAGATCGGCGATCCGCCGGCGGATCTGCTGTGGCTGCCAGTCCTCGATGTGGTCGTCGAGCTCCTCGACCTCGTCGCTCATCGCGTCGATCAGGTCGAGGTAGTCCTCCACGACCTCGTCGATGAGGTGGTAGGCGATCAGCCCAGGCCGCGCACCCTCGCGGACGACGGCCTTGACCCGCTCGATGTCGAACGGCTCCCCCTTCTCGGGCGTCTTTCGGACGGTGACGATCTTGTCCTTGGTGAGGACGAGATCGATCTCCTCGTAGTAGACGCGGTCCTCCTCGGGGACGGCAACCGCCACGAGCAGGATCCCGAATATGTAAGTGCCCTCGCCCACGAGGCGAGGACGCGGCTCGTCCTCGTGCTGGGCGGGCGCAAGCAGGAGCTTGAGCGCGCCCTCGTGGATCGAGTCGGGCAACGCGTCGTGCACCTCCTGCTCGCTTGGATCGAGCAGGTCGATCCAGGTCGCCATGCGGCGAATCTAGCGTTCGCTTCGGCTAGTGCTCGTGTTACTGGGCCGTACGCGGAGCCGCGAGCGCAGTGCCTTCGTGCCCCTCGAGCGCGGCGAGGAACCGCTCGGCGTCGAGCGCCGCCATACAGCCGGAGCCGGCCGCGGTGACGGCCTGCCGGTAGGTGTGGTCCTGGACATCTCCCGCCGCGAACACGCCCTGGACGTTGGTCTCGGTCGATCCTGTCGTGACCAGGTAACCCGCCTCGTCGTGGTCGAGCCAGTCGAGAAAGAGCTTCGTGTTCGGGTCGTGGCCGATCGCGACGAAGACGGCCTTGACGTCGAGATCCGAGGTCTCGCCGGACGTGGTCGAGCGCAGGCGCAGGCCCGTCATGGCCGAGTCGCCCAGGACCTCCTCGACGACCGCGTTCGTGACGAACTCGATCTTGTCGTTCGCGCGGGCGCGGTCGAGCATGATCGGGGAGGCGCGGAACTCGTCGCGCCGGTGGATCACGGTGACCTTGCTGGCGAACTTGGTCAGGAAGATGGCCTCCTCCATCGCGGAGTCGCCACCGCCGACGACGGCCACCGGTACGTCCCGCCAGAAGGCCGCGTCGCAGACGGCGCAGTACGTGACGCCCTTCCCCTGCAGGCGCACCTCAGAGGCGAGCCCGAGCTGCCTGGCGGTCGCGCCGGTGGCGACGATCACCGTCTCGGCTCGGTACTCATCGTCCTCGACGAAGACCGAGAACGGCCGCTCGGAGAAGTCGACCCGCTTGACGTCGTCCGTGATGAACTCGGTCCCGAACTTCTCCGCCTGGCGGCGGAACTCAGCCATCATTTCGGGGCCGAGCACGCCTTCCGGATAACCCGGGTAGTTCTCGACGTCGCTCGTGATCATGAGCTGGCCGCCCCACTGGAAGCCCTCGATCACGAGCGGCTCGAGGTTGGCGCGTGCGGCGTACAGGGCGGCCGTGTAACCGGCCGGCCCGCCGCCGATGACGATCAGTTTGCGGATGTCGCTGCTCATGTCCCTACCGTATTCAACGATTCGGATGCCCGGGGAATTTCGGTTGACAACCGGGCTGGTGCGGCTATCGTAATGCGCAGGCCATGCTGCGGCGCCTCGCATTCGTAGTGCTGCTGGTGCTGTTCCTGGCCGGCTCCGGGTCGGCGGCAAATCTCGCCGGAACCACTCCTTCGCGGGCGACGAGAGGCTGTCTGACGCAGGCGCAGCGCAGGCCTCCCGAGACGGCCGACGATTGGGTCGTCTGTATCCGAGTGTCGAGGACGACCGCGCCGGTCGGCGCTGCAACGGCTCACTTCGTCGCCGAGACGAACGGCAAGATGAACAAGGGCAACCGCACCCTCGTGATTCGCGATCAGACCGCCGGGCAGATGCTCAAGTCCTGCAAGCACGAGCGAATCTGTGCCGCGTCCGACTCGCAGTCGGAGCCCGGGCAGCACCGCTATTACGCTGCCGTGCTCGGCGGTAAGAAGCACGTACCCCACTCGAAGCAGGTGGTCGTCTCCTGGGTCGCGACCAGCCTGAAGCTCACCGACTACGTTCGACATCGGGGGCCGGACCAGGCCAATCCCGCCAAGCTGTGCGACTCCGAGGCGGCCGCGACCGACTGCACGACGACGGTCGGGCTCGGGATCGACGTCGAGTTCTGGGTCCAGAGCGGGAGAGCGATCCCGTCCGGCTCGGAGATCCGCGTGGTCGCCGGGGGGCTGGACGGGGTGCCGGTGGCGGCCCAGACGAACCTCGGCTCCTGTGACGGGAACAAGGGCTGTTGGATCGGATTCCTGGACGGCGAGAAGACGCCGATCAACGCGACGTTTACTGCTGAGCTCTTCAACGACGCAGGCCACCTCGTCGCCCACTCGGACCCGATCGAGCTCGACTGGCTCGACTGGACGCCCGCGATCGAGGTCACTCCCGGCACCAGGCAATGCGACGGCGGGGGGCGGAACTGTTACTACACGCACACGGCGGTGACGGCTCGCGTCAAGCAGCCGCTGCGGCCGGGAGTCGTGATCGTGATCAATCCCCCGTACGGATCCTGCGGCCCGTCCGGGACGACGGTTACGCAGTGCACCGTCGGGCCGGTGGCGGGCCAGGTCCCCGTGGGGACGAAGCCCAAGGCCCAGGTCTTCCTCCAGACGAATCAGCCGTTCGTCGAGTACGGCTCGGCGGTGGCCCCGGCGCTTCCCTAGGTCAACGAACTCGCTGCCGTCTCCCGTGTCCGACGGTGCAACCGCGCATCTGTGCTTAGAATCGTGCCCTTCCTGGTAACGGAAAGGGGTGTATGGCGGCGACTGTGAGCTGGGACAGCCTGCGAGAGCTGGCGAACTTCCAAGCCGAGAACGGCTGCGCGATCAGTCTCTACGTCGATCTTGACCCGAGCATCACGCCGACGGCGGACGATGCTCATTCACGCGTCAATTCGCTGCTCGACTCCGGCCGGCAGCGCACGCCACGCTCTCTCGGCCACGCGCAGCGCGAGGGGCTCAAGGGCGACTTCGAGCGGCTGGAGCGATTCTTCGAGCAGGAGTTCAACCGCGACGGCGCCCACGGCCTCGCCGTCTTCTGCGGGGGATTGGACAATTTCTGGAGGCCGATGGCGCTGACCGACTCGGTTCCCGACCAGATCAAGATCGGCAAGACGCTCTACGTCGCCCCGCTCGTCCCGCTCGTCGGGCGCGGTGAGGGCGCGATCGTGGCGAGCGTCGGGCGGGAGCAGGGCTACCTCTACGGTCTCCAGGCCGGCCGCTTGCATGAGATTGCAAAGCACTCCGAGGACCTGCCCGGCCGGCATGATCAGGGGGGCTGGTCGCGGGCCAACTACCAGCGCCACATCGAGTCGCTCGTGCTCAATCACCTTCGGCGCGTCGCTGAAGAGCTCGACCGTCAGGTGCGGCGTCTACGCGGGGCGCACGTTGTGATCGTCTGCACTGAGGAGACGCGCGGTGAGCTTCAGGACATGCTGTCGAAAGAGGTGCTGAGGGTGGTCATCGGCTGGGCGCAGGCCGAAGCGCATGCGACCCCGACCGAGCTGCTCGAGGTCGTGCAGCCGGTGCTGGAACGCTGGCGCGAACAAGAGGAGAAAGAGGCGGTCGAGCGCTGGCGTGAGGAGGAAGGCCGCAACGGACGGGCCGCCGCCGGGTGGGAGCAGACGCTCGAGGCCGCCTCCGACGCGCGCGTCGAGCTCCTCCTGTACGCGGACGGGGCCGACCATCAGGCCTGGCAGTGCCCGAAATGCGGACGGGCTTCGCTGACGGCCGGAAACTGTCCGCTCGACGGAACGCGGATGGAGGAGAGTGACCACGGCCTCGATCTCGCCGTGCACCAGACGCTCGGCCACGGGGGACGCGTATGGGCGCTCCGTCACCGCCGCGATCTCGAGCCGTTCGAGGGGATCGGCGCCCTCTTGCGCTTCTGAACGTCGCGCTCGAGCCGCTCGCCGAGTTGCTCGAGGACCCGGGTGTCCAGCAGTACACGATGGTCCCCGTCCCCGTCCCCGTCCCCGTCCCGGTTCCGTCCGGCTTCGAGCGGACCTGGCTCGACCGCTACGAGGAGGGCCGCAGGGACGGTACGCGCGAGGGGTTCGCCGTCGTGGACGAGGACGGCTCGTTTCTCGGGCTCGCCCTCGCGTTCGCGATCGACCGGGAGGGGCATGAGCTCGAGCTCGGCTACACGGTCGCGCCCGCTGCGCGGGGTCGGGGAGTCGCGAGCGTCGCGCTCCGCCTGCTGACGGACTGGGCCGTGCGCGAGCTCGATCCTCAGCGGATCCAGCTGCAGATCTCGGCGGACAATCCTGGGTCGAAGCGGGTCGCCGTCCGCGCGGGTTACGTGTACGAGGGGACGCGCCGTTCCGCCCAGTTCAAGCAGGGCATCCGCCAGGACCTGGAGATCTGGTCGCGCCTGCCGGATGACCCCTAGGAGGGCTTGGCGAAATACAGTCTGTGCCGTCGGGCCGCGCCGCCGCCCCGAGGCGGCGTCCTCAGTCGCGTCCGTATGACAGGCATACGAA
>JACDER010000308.1 GCA_013816275.1 Actinomycetota bacterium
GCTCGGCAACACGCTGCTGATCGCCGTCCAATGCCCGCACGCCACGCATATCGCCGGCTTTCGCCGCTGGCTGGAACTCGGGCGCTGCGTCCGCAAGGGCGAGAAGGGGATCCGCATCCTTGCCCCGGTTCGCTACCGCACCCATGACCCCGAGCCCGACAAGCACAAGAACGACGAGACGAGGGGTTGCGTCCCATCGTCCGGGTAAAAGGTTTCGGACGTGGCTCCGCTTCGTCGGGATCCTAACAGCCTCTGACGGAGTGAATCTCGCCGGTGCGAGGCGGGTCGGACAGCGGACGTAGGGCAGCGAGTCTGCTTGATCGGAGGACGAGCCCTGGGGCCGTGTTTCGCGCTCGTGTTCGCCTAGACTCGGCCGGTGGCGGTCTGCCCGGCCTGCGGCAAGGAGCTCCCCGGCGAGTTCCCCTTCTGTCCCTTCTGTGCGGCGCCCCTCGCCGAGGCCGCGCCGCCGCCTGCGCTCGAGGAACGCAAGGTCGTATCCGTCCTCTTCTGCGACCTGGTCGGCTTCACCGCCGCCTCGGAAGCCGCCGACCCCGAGGACGTCAGGGCCCGCATCCGGCCCTACCACGCCCGCCTGCGATCCGAGATCGAGCGTTACGGGGGGACGGTCGAAAAGTTCGTCGGTGACGCGGTGATGGCGGTGTTTGGGGCGCCGGTGGCGCACGAGGACGACGCAGAGCGCGCGGTGAGAGCGGGCCTGCGCATCTTGGAGGCGATCGAGGAGCTGAACGAGGCCGATCCTGGCTTGGAATTGCAGGTGCGGGTCGGGATCAACACGGGCGAGGCGGTCGTCGCCCTGGGAGCGAAGCCCGAGCAGGGCGAGGGGATCGTCACCGGCGACGTCGTCAACACCGCTTCCCGGCTGCAGTCGGCCGCGCCCGTGGGCGGGATCGCCGTCGGCGCGGCGACCTACGGCGCGACGAAGGACGTCTTCGACTACGAGCGGCTCGAGCCCGTCCAGGTCAAAGGCAAGGCCGACCCGGTCGCGATCTGGCGGGCGACGGCGGCGCGCGCCCGGTTCGGCACTGACCTCACCCGCACCCATGCCGCCCTGCTCGTCGGGCGCGAGCTCGAGCTGACGCTGCTCCGCGGGAGCTACGAGCGGGCTGTCCGCGACTCCTCCGTGCAGCTCGTCACCGTCGTCGGCGAGCCGGGCGTAGGGAAGAGTCGTCTGGTCGCCGAGGTCTTCGTGCACATCGACTCTCTGCCGTACCTCGTGCGCTGGCGCCAGGGGCGCTGCCTGCCCTACGGAGAGGGCGTCAGCTTCTGGGCGTTGGGCGAGATCGTCAAGGCCGAGGCGGGGATCCTCGAATCGGACTCGGCCGAGACGGCCGCGGCGAAGCTGGACGCGGCTGTTCCTGCGGACGAGGCTGATCGCGAGTGGCTGAAGGCGCGTCTCGGCCCGCTGGTCGGCGTCGACTCGGGCCCGGCCGCCGGCCACGAGGAGGCGTTCGCAGCCTGGCGTCGCTTCCTCGAGGTGCTGGCGGCGAGCCGCCCGACAGTGCTCGTGTTCGAGGACCTGCACTGGGCCGACGACGCGATGCTCGCATTCCTCGAGCACCTGATCGAGTGGTCGGAGGGGGTGCCGCTGCTGCTGCTCTGCACGGCTCGCCCGGAGCTGTACGAACGCCAAGCTGGCTGGGCGGGCGGGAAGCGGAATGCGGCGACCGTCAACCTCGCTCCGCTCTCGGACGAAGAGACGGCTCGGCTGATCTCGGCCCTGCTCGAGCGGGCGGTGGTGCCGGCCGAGCTGCGGGCGCTGATCCTGGAGCGGGCCGGTGGGAACCCGCTGTATGCGGAGGAGTTCGTTCGCATGCTGAAGGACCGCGACCTGCTCGTTCGCTCGGGCGGGACGTTGCGCCTGAAAGAGGGGACGCAGATCGACTTGCCGGACAGCGTGCAGGCGTTGATCGCGGCGCGGCTCGACACGCTCTCCCACGAGCGGAAGGCGCTGCTCCAGGATGCCGCCGTGCTCGGCAGGGTCTTCTGGGCCGGGGCCGCGGCGGCGATGGGAGGCCTCGGCGAGCGCACCGTCCGCGAGAGTCTGCATGAGCTTTCGCGCAAGGAGCTCGTACGCCCGGCCCGCGTCTCCTCGATCGCGGGCGAGGGCGAGTACGCGTTCTGGCACGTGCTCGTCCGCGACGTCGTCTACTCCCAGATCCCGCGGGCCGCGCGGGCGCGGAAGCACCGTGCCGCGGCCGAGTGGATCGAGCGCCAGGCTCCCGAGCGGGTGGAGGACCTGGCGGACGTGCTCGCCTACCACTACCTTCAGGCGCTCGAGCTCGCCCGCGCCGCCGGGCAGAGCGCGGAGGCAGCGGAGTTCGAGGCGCCAGCCCTTCGCTTCCTGCTGCTCGCGGGCGACCGCGCGCTCGGCCTCGACG
>JACDER010000309.1 GCA_013816275.1 Actinomycetota bacterium
GGTCTGATCTCCGTCACGGCGACGACGACCGACAGGCTCGGGTACACGGGTCGCGGCGAGGGCCTCGCGGCCGAGGCCGTCGCTCTGCTACGACGGTAGCAACCCGTCGCGCCTGAGTGCGGCGACCGCTTCCTCGTCGTTCGGGTCCTCACCGGCGAGTGCGGCGCGAAGCGCCTGAGCGCGCCTCTGGCGGAACGAGCCCTCGAACGGCCCCTGCTTTCGGAGAGGCGCGTAGCGCAGGCCGCGCGACGGGCAGCTCTCCGCCAGCGGGCAGGCGTCGCAGCGCGGGACCCGGGCGAGGCAGACGGTCGAGCCGAGGTCCATCAGGGCCTGCGCCGCGCCTGAGCCGAAGCGCATCGCGGATCGCTCGAGCACTCGGCCGATGTTCACGTCGAGCGGCAACACGTCGCGGCCGAACGCGAAGCAGGAGATCGCGTCCGCCGTGTAGCGGCCGACCCCTGGCAGCTCGGTCAGGTCGTCGGGCCAGCCGGACGAGGCGATCACCTGGGCCGCCCGGTGCAGGTTCACGGCGCGGCGGTTGTACCCGAGCCCCTGCCAGGCCTTGATCACATCGGCCCGCGAGGTCGCAGCCAGGTCCTCGACTGCCGGCCAGCGGATGAGCCACTCCAGGTAACGGGGAGTGACCCGCGCGACCTGGGTCTGTTGGAGCATGACCTCGGAGACGAGGATCGCGTAGGGGTCGCGCGTCTCGCGCCACGGCAGGTCGCGCCCCTGCGCTCGGAACCACGCCGCCAGCCGTTCATCGGGGCTCATGTTGCGCTCTGGGACGCGGCCTCTTCCGCTTGGAGGTCTGCGTACGTGAGCAGGTGCGCGGGCGCGCCCGGCAGCGCTACTCGGGACGACACTCCGAGGTCGGCGCCAACATCGACTAGCTCTCCCGACTCGAGGAGGCGCCAGCCCGGGTTGTCGTCGAGCGGCTCGCTCGCGATGACCACGGCCCGATGCTCGAGCAGGTCGAGGGACCGGATCCGCAGGAGCCCGCTCAGGCTCGCTCCCTCGAAGTGGCGGCGCAGGTGATGGCCGCCGGCGGCCCGCTCGAGCACGAAGAGCTCGTGCGTCTCCGGGTAGCGCAGCGCCCAGACTCTCTCGGGGGTGGTCAGGACGAAATTGAGCGCGTAGACGGGGAGGTGCTCGGCAACCCAGTTGGTCGCGGCCAGGATTCCGCGCTCGACGTCCCCTCCGGCCCGTTCGGTCTCGCGCGTGATGAGCGTAAAGAACCGCTCCGAGTCGGTCTGGCCGTTCACGAGCGAGACGTCCGGACCGAGCTCGGTCTCGAGCTCGTTCGGTTTCTGCAGAACGCCGTTGTGCCCGAACAACCGGCCTTGCTGCTCGAACGGGTGGGTGTTCTCGAGCGAGACCGGGCTACCCGATGCGAAGCGGACGTGGGCCATGAACGTCCTCGAGGAGACGTGGCGGGCCTCCCGGACAAACTCCCTGTCCTCGTATGCCGGGCGAGGAGTCCGGTACACGACCGGGCGGTCGAGCGGGTCGTAGATACCCAGGCCTGTCCCGTCGGGCGCCTTGTGGCTCTGGACGGAGATGCTGTCCGGCGCATCGAGGAGCCAGAAGGTGGCGCGCACCGTTCTTCTTCCGCCCGACATTCCGAAGAGCCGGCACACCCTCGGTAGATTCTCTCGCAATATGCCAACTCGCGTCCGCTTCGCTCCTAGTCCGACGGGAACGCTCACCGTCGGCAACGCGTTGGGCGCGGTGGCGAACAGGACGTTCGCCGACTGGATGCTCCTCCGGATCGACGACACCGATCCGGCCAGGAACGTTCCGGGAGGCGAAGAGGCGATCGTGCGCGATCTGGAGTGGCTCGGAGTCGACTGGGAGGAAGGGCCGGTCCGTGCGAGCGCTCGCGCCGAGCGGCATCGCGAGGCAGCCGCCGCCCTGCCCCAGCTCTTCGAGGGCGTGATGCTCTGGCGCGACGACGGGTCGCCGACATACCACCTGGCGAGTGTGGTGGACGACATCGACTTCGGAATCACGCACGTGATCAGGGGCAATGACCACCGGCCGAACGAGCAGCTGCATCGCCGGCTGCACGAGGCGCTCGGGACGCGGCCGCCCGAGTACATCCACCACGGGCTGATCCTCGGCGAGGACGGCAAGAAGCTGTCGAAGCGGGCAGAGGGAGCAACCGTCGCGTCCCTGCGCGACGCCGGAATTCCCGCCGAAGCCGTGCGCGCGTACCTCGACGAGCTCAGCCTGCCGCGCCACGACGTTCACTACGACCTGGGCCGGATCCGCCGTTTCTCGGTCGACACGATCGCCTCGCTTCCGGACGAGGAGCTGGCCACCCGGGTCGGAGTCCCCGTCGAGGTCGTGCCGGCTCTTCGGGGTGCCCGCGACTTCGTGGAGGCGCGCGAGATC
>JACDER010000077.1 GCA_013816275.1 Actinomycetota bacterium
GAGGCGAGTGCGGTGCTCCGCGAGGCGACGCTCGGCCGAGCCCGGGTCGGCCAGGATCTCCTTGCACTCCTCGAGCGGGACGTCGACGGCTCGCAGGCGCGCGATCGCCCCCGCGGCCCGGAGCTGGTCCGGGGAGTAGAGGCGGTAGCCCGTGTCCTCGTCGACCCGGGCCGCGGGCAGCAGTGCGATCGCGTCGTAATGCCGCAGCGCCTTCACGCTGAGTCCCGAGAGGCGCGAGAAGCGCCCGATCGGCAGCAGCAGCTCGGTTTTCTGCTCCACGAGGTGGAGCGTAGAGTCTCCCCCTAGGGGAAGGTCAAATCGCTACGAACGTTCGACTCCGAATGCGATGTCGACGGTCGTGCGGTACTGGGTGATCCGGTCGTTTTCGACCACGGCGCTCATCGTGACCACATGCGCCCCGCTGATCCCCCGGATCGTCTTCGCCGCCTCCTGCACGGCGGCGTCGGCCGCCTTGGCGAAGCTCTCCGGCGACGATCCGATCAGCCTGACGATCTTTGCGACACCAGCCATGTCTTCCTCCTCAGTCGTTTTCAGGAGGGACGATAAGGCCTAACTACACTGGATGCCGATGTTCGAGACCCTGTCAGACAAGCTCCAGGCCGCGCTAGGCGATGTCCGCAAGCGCGGCTCGCTCGACGAGGAGGCGGTCTCGCGCGCGATGCGCGAGATCCGCCTCGCGCTGCTCGAGGCCGACGTCAACTTCAAGGTCGTGAAGGAGTTCGTCGAGCGTGTCCGCGAGCGCGCGCTCGGCCAGGATGTGCTGAAGAGCCTGACGCCGGGGCAGCAGGTGGTGAAGATCGTGCACGAAGAGCTGACCTCGCTGATGGGAAGCGGGAGCTCCAAGCTCGCCTTCACCGGCAGGCCGCCGACCGTGATCCTCCTCGCCGGGCTCCAGGGCTCGGGCAAGACGACCACGGCCGCGAAGCTGGCGCTCCTGCTGCGCAAGGAAGGGAAGCAGCCGGCGCTCGTCGCCGCCGACCTGCAGCGACCGGCCGCGATCGAGCAGTTGCAACAGCTCGGCCGGCAGATCCAGGTTCCGGTCTACACCGGCACCACCGACCCGGTCGCGGTCGCGCGCGAGGGAGTCGACCGGGCGTCGGGCGAGGGCAGGGACGTCGTCATCGTCGACACCGCCGGCCGCCTCCAGATCGACGAGGCGCTGATGGAGGAGCTCCAGCAGATCCATCGCGAGGTGAAGCCGACGAACGTGCTGCTCGTGCTCGACTCGATGACCGGGCAGGAAGCCGTCTCGGTCGCGGAGGCATTTCTCGAGCGCGTCTCGTTCGACGGCGTCGTCCTGACCAAGCTCGACGGGGACGCCCGTGGAGGGGCGGCCCTCTCGGTCAAGGCGGTCACCGGAAAGCCGATCAAGCTCGCGTCCACCGGCGAGAAGCTCGACCAGCTCGAGTACTTCCACCCCGACCGCATGGCCTCGCGCATCCTCGGGATGGGCGACGTCCTCAGCTTGATCGAGAAGGCCGAGGCTGCGGCCGATGATGACGAGAAAGAGTCGCTCGAGCGCCGCCTGCGCGCGGGGGAGTTCAGTTTCGACGATTTCCTCGCCAGCTACCGGATGCTGCAGAGGATGGGGCCGCTGAAGAACGTCATCTCGATGATCCCCGGCGTCAGCAAGCAGCTGAAGGGCGTGGATATCGACGAGCGCGAGCTGGCCCGGGTCGAGGCGATCGTTCTGTCGATGACGCCGGCCGAGCGCGCGCGGCCGCACCTGATCAACGGCTCCCGCCGGCTGCGGATCGCGAAGGGAAGCGGCGTCACCGTGCAGCAGGTGAACCAGCTCCTGACTGCCCGCAAGCAGATGGAGAAGATGATGAAACAACTCGGAAAAGGCAAGATGCCCGCGTTACCCGGAATGAGATAGGAGACAGATGGCCGTTCACATGAGGTTGACCCGCGTCGGGTCGAAGAAGAATCCGATCTACCGCGTCGTCGTCGCAGACTCGCGCTCGCCGCGCGACGGCAAGTTCCTCGAGATCCTCGGGCGCTACAACCCGCAGACCGACCCCTCGACGATCGAGCTGGACGAGGACAAGGTGAAGGAGTGGCTCGGCAAGGGCGCGCAGCCGTCCGCGGCCGTTTCGCGCCTGCTCAAGGTCAAGAACATTGGCTGAGCTGCTCGAGTACCTCGCTCGGGCACTCGTCGACGAGCCGGACTCGGTTCGCGTCGAGGAGGAGGAAGACGAGTACGGCGGGCTGGTCCTGCATCTGCACGTCGCGGAGGCGGACGTCGGCAAGGTGATCGGCCGCCAGGGGCGGGTCGCACGGGCCCTGCGGACGGTCATCCGCGCCTGCGCTGCGGGCGAAGACCGGCGTGTGCAGCTCGAGATCGCCGGCTAGGCGCGCCGCGTGCTCGTAAGGGTGGGCCGAGTCGGGCGCCCGCATGGCCTGCAGGGTGCGTTCTTCGTCGAGGAGGCAAGCGTCGAGCCGGATCGGTTCACGGTCGGCACGCGCCTGGTCGCCGGCGGCGAATCGGTGGAGGTCGTCGAGTCCAAGCGCTCCGGCGGGCGGCCGGTGATCCGGCTCGACCGGGCAGTGGCGCGCGGGACGGCGCTCGAGGTTCCCCGCTCCGAGCTTCCTCCGCCGGCCGCCGACTCGTATTACGTGGCCGATCTGGTTGGGCTCGACGTCGTGGAGGAGGGAGGACCGCCGCTGGGACGGGTAAAGGAGGTCAGGCCGGGCGTCGCCAACGACGTGATCGAGCTCGATTCCGGCCTTGCCCTACCCTTCGTCGCCGCCTGTGTCCTCCACGTCGACCTCGAAGGGCGCACGGTCATTGTCGCTCCCGGCTTTGCCGACCGCGGGTAACCTCAGTTTCGTTGCAGCTAGACGTTTTTACCCTCATCCCGCACGCCTTCGGCTGGCTCACCGAGCAGCGTCCCGTCGCGTCGGTCCTTGGTCGTAACCTCGACTTGCGCCTGTTCAACTATCGGGACACGACCCCCTTGCGCGCGGGCCAGGTCGACGATGATCCCTACGGAGGGGGAGCCGGGATGGTGCTGCGGGTCGATGTGGTCGCGGCCGCGCTCGACGCTGTGTACGGCGGCGTGCCCGATCACCGTGTGGTCGCGCTTACGCCTCAGGGGCGGCAGCTCGATCAGAGCATCGTCGAGGAGCTCGCGCTCGAGGAACGCCTCACGCTTCTCTCGGCGCGCTTCGAGGGCTTCGACGAGCGCATCGTCACTCACCTCGCGTCCGATGCGATCTCGATCGGCCCGTACGTGCTCTCGGGCGGAGAGCTGCCGGCGATGGTCGTGGTCGATGCGGTGGCGCGGCGTCTCCCGGGGGCGCTCGCGGAGGAGTCCGGTCTGGTCGAGAGCTTCTCGGACGCGCTGGACGGGGGGCTCGAGTATCCGCATTACACGCGTCCGGCCGAGTTCCGCGGCTGGGGCGTACCCGAGGTCCTGCTCTCGGGTGACCACGCCCGCATCGGGCAGTGGCGGCGCGAGCAGAGCTTGAGCAGGAGCCCAGCTTGAAGGATCCGTATGCGGTGCTCGGCGTCCCCAAGGACGCCTCCGACGCGCAGATCAGGTACGCGTACCGCCGGGCGCTGCGTGAGCAGGGCTCCGGCGAGTCCCCGGTCGAGGTAAGGGATCGGCTCGACGAGGTCGAGGAGGCCTACCGGGTCCTCACCGACCCGCGGAAGCGACGCTCGGTGGACGGCGCGCCGCAGCCCTCGCTTCCGACGGCTCCGGACCGGGAGCCCGCGCGGCCGCTGCCGGTGCTGAACGAGGCCGAGAAGCTACCTCGGAACCCGTTCACCCGTCTCACGCACAAGCTGCCGAGGCCCTGGAGGATCGCGCTCGACTGGGTCCTGACGATCGCCGGCGCCGTGCTGATCGTGCTCGCGATCAAGGCCTGGGTGGTCAACCCGTATCGCATCCCGTCCTCGTCGATGGAGCCGACCCTGCATTGCGCCCGCTCCGCGGGAGTCGCCAGTGGCTGCGAGGCGCACTTCTCGGACCGCGTGCTCGCGAACCGGTTCATCTACCACCTTCGCGACCCGGCGCGAAACGAAATCGTCGTCTTCAACACGCCGCCGAAGGCGGAGCTCGAGTGCGGGGCGGGGGGGACCTTCGTGAAGCGGTTGATCGGGCTTCCTGGAGAGAAGGTCCGCGAGAAGAGCGGCTGGTTCTACATCAACGGGAAACGTCTGGACGATTCCAGGTACATCAAGCAGGGCCGCCGGGACGACCGCAGTGGGTTCTGGATCGTGCCCAAGAACTCGTATTTCTTCGTCGGGGACAACCGCACGCAGTCGTGCGATTCGCGCCGCTGGGATTCGGTGCCGCGCGGGAACTTGATCGGGCCCGTGTTCGCGATCTACTGGCCGCCGAACCGGATCCACGTCGACACGCCGGGGCCGATCGGGGCGGCCGTCCTCGCTGTGATCGGCGGGATCATCATCCTCCTCATCGGGCTCGGCATCCGGAGGCGGCGGGTTCGCTAGCATCTCCCGACGGCCCGGGCGAGCCCGCGGCCGTTCTCTTGCCATGAGTCGCGTGATCGAGTCCATCGAACGGCGCCAGTTGCGCCCGAACCTGCCTCAGTTCAAGGCAGGCGACAGCGTGCGCGTTCACTTCCAGGTGATCGAGGGGCAGCGCCGGCGCACCCAGGTGTTCGAGGGGATCGTGATCAAGCGGCAGGGTGGCGGTGTGCACGAGACGTTCACGGTCCGCAAGCAGTCGTTCGGCGTCGGAGTCGAGCGAACGTTCCCGCTTCATTCGCCGAAGATCGAGCGGATCGAGGTCGTCGCGATCGGGGACGTGCGGAGGGCAAAGCTCTACTACCTGCGCGACAAGGTCGGGAAGCGCGCGCGCGTTCGCACGAAGGCGGGCGCCGTGATCGCTCCTGTCGTCGTGGTCGAAGAAGCGCCGCCGGAAGCGCCCGCCGAAGAAGCCGGGGCGGGAGAGACGGACGAGCTGTCCGAGGCCCATGCGGAGGCCGACCCGGAAGCGCAGGGCGAAGGCGAACCGGCGGGCGAGGAAGCCGCGCCGGAGACCGAGCGCAAGTAGCCCAACCGGCCGCCTTCCGAGACCCAACACCTCCACATCCCCACCCTGGGTGGGGAGTTGAACCGCCCGCCACCCGAGGCGATCGTAACTTCGAGATCCGTGCGCGCGTGTGCCGGAAACGCGCCAAATCGCGCACGGTGCGATGAGTTCACAAAGCTGACACTCGAGCGTGACCGGCCGCCGGGCTATCCTCGCCGACATGGCCATCCGTACGGGGCAGAAGCTCCTTCGCTTCGACCGAAAGCTCGGCGTCCGCTTCGTCGCCGGCGCCGATGAAGCGGGGCGCGGCTCGCTTGCCGGCCCGCTGGTGGTGGCAGGTGTTCTGCTCGACTACGGCTGCCTCCGCAATCACCGCGTTCGCCCGCTCGGGTTGCTGAACGACTCGAAGCAGGTTGCTCCGGCCGACCGGGAGGAGCTATTCCGCGCCGTGATGGGTTGCGCCGAGCAAGTTGTGGTTCGCGTGATCTCGTCGGATGCGATCGATCGCAACGGGCTGCACCGCATGAACCTGGCCGGGCTTCGTTCGGCCCTGCAAGCTCTCTCCCCGCCCGCGGAGATCTGTCTTGTCGACGGGTTCCGGCTTGGCCCGAGCGCTCCCGAACATCGAGCCGTCGTCGACGGCGACGAGCGCAGCGCCGCGATCGCCGCGGCCTCGATCATCGCCAAGGTCGTGCGCGATCGGGCCATGCGACGAATGGACGCGCTCTACCCGCGGTACGGCTTCGCGTCGCATGTCGGTTACATCACCCCGGCGCACTCCGCGAAGGTGCGCGAGTACGGCCCCTCCGTCATCCATCGTCGCTCGTTTCAGGCGCTGTGCTACCTGTCCGAAGACGAGGCTCGCGCCCGCGTCGCGCAAGCCACCTAGCAGCCGGCGACGCTGCCGAGCGCCGTGCTCGGCTCTACTACCGGCTCCGTGGCTACAGGATCCTCGCGACGAACGCCCGCGCAGGACGGAACGAGCTCGATCTCGTCGTCCGCCGCGGCACTCGCCTCGTCTTCTGTGAGGTGAAGATGCGTTCACGACTTGATTTCGGCGATCCGGTGGAGATGGTCAACGCCGAGAAGCAGCGCCGCGTGCGCCAGGCCGCATCGGTGTGGCTCGCCGCGCACCCTGAGCTCGCGGGGCTCGAGATCACGTTCGACATCATCGGCGTGCACGGGAAGCGGATCGAGCGGATCCCGGCCGCCTTCTGATTCGAAGTCGACACAGCCAGGCACAGTCGCGTCGAGATTCTCGCTCTACGGTCGAGATGTGCTCGGACGTGCGACGACCCATGCTCTCGTCGGGCTCGAACCTCGGCGGGTCGAGGTCGAGGCTCACCTGGCGAACGGCCAGCCCAGCTTCACGATCGTCGGGCTGGCCGATCGTGCCTGCCAGGAGGCCAAGGAGCGCGTGCGCAGCGGAATCAGCTCGGCTGAGCTCGAATTCCCGAAGGGTCGGGTCGTCGTCAACCTCGCTCCGGCCGGTCTGCGCAAGGAGGGATCTGCGTTCGACCTCTCGATCGCGCTCGCGATCCTCGCCGCATCGGGGCAGGTAGAGCAAGGCGTACTGCGTCGGCACGGAGTGGTCGGCGAGCTCGCGCTCGACGGGAGACTGCGACCCGTCCGCGGAGTCCTGGCGGTTGCCGAGGGAGCGAAGAAGCTCGGGCTCGAACGCATCCTCTGCCCCGCTGAGTCCTCGCCCGAGGCCGCCCTCGCCGGCGTGGAGCCAATCCCTGTCCGTCATCTCGCCGAGGCGGTCGCCTATCTGCGCGGTGGAAGCCGTCCGCCGCCGTACGTCACTTCGAACGGCCATCCACGG